>CAYUBZ010000088.1:0-8265 GCA_964443205.1 uncultured Hyphomicrobium sp.
ATGACGTCCTGGCTCGGGATGTCGAGCACCTGCTCCTTCATGTTCATGCGGGTGCCGACGCGCTCCATCACCGGGATGAGAATGTGCAGGCCCGGCTGCAGCGTGCGCGTATAGCGGCCGAAATTCTCCACCGTGTAGTTCCGGCCCTGCGGCACGATCTTGACCGTCGACCACAGCGCCGCGATGGCGAGCAGGATGAGCAGGACGCCGAAGATTTCGAAGCCGCCCGAAAACGGATTGAGCGAGTCAGTTCCCATGGAAGGACCTTTTGGGCGAACGGCGGAAAGGACACACAAGCTCAGGAGAAGCTAGGGCATAGGTGGAAACATGTGGTAAAAAACTTCTTTAAGAGCAGTAACTTATGGAACAGCGTGGATAGCAGCCAGTAGGGTCGTGAATTGCCCTTGGGTTGCATCGGCTTTCAGCGCATGTACGTCACCGCTCAACAATCGGGAGATGGTGGACGATGCGCTTGCTTGCCTTCAAATCGGCGTTGCTTGTATTGGCCCTTTCCGCATGCGCGGAATCCGATCCCCCGGTTCGCGAGTTCGAGGCCGCTACTAGTGCGCATGCAGGGGTCGTCCCGCTCCCGATGCGCAAGCCGTCCTACAGCGTTGCCGCCGAGCTCGCGACCACCGACTTTACGCCCTACCTGGCGCGCATCCCGGGTTTCGGTCAGGCGCCGCAATGAGTTATGCGCCGCACAGTCGCGAGCCTCACAGCCAGCCGGCAAGCTCGCGCCGCACCACCGCCTCGATCACGCGCACGCCCTCGGCGCTGTCGTTGAGGGCCGGCAGGTAGGCGAATTTCTCGCCCCCGTTCTCTTCGAAATAGTGGCGGTTCTCCTTGTCGAGCTCCTCAAGCGTCTCCAGGCAGTCGGCCGAGAAGCCTGGCGCCACCAGAGCGAGCCGCTTGACGCCGTCTGCCGCCAGCCGCTTGACGGTCTCGTCGGTGTAGGGCTGCAGCCATGGATCGGTGCCGAAACGCGACTGGAAGGTCGTGAGCCACTTTTCCTCGGGCCAGCCGAGCGAGTCCCGCAGCAGCCGCGAGGTCTTCTGGCACTGGCAGTGGTAGGGATCGCCCGCGTCCAGATAGGCCTGCGGCATGCCGTGGAAGGTGGCGATGAGCACCTGAGGCTCGAAGTCGAGCGCGGCCAGGCTGCGGCGCATGGAGGCGGCCAGCGCCTCGATGTAGACGGGATCGTCGTGGTAGCTCGCCGCCGTGCGCACCGCCGGCTGCCAGCGCATGTCCATCAGGGTGCGGAAGGCGTGGTCGCACGCCGTCGCCGTCGTCGCGGCCGCGTACTGCGGATAGAGCGGCACCAGAAGAATGCGGTCGCAGCCGCGCTTTTGAAGCGCGCGGATGCGGCTGTCGGTCGTCGGGTTGGCGTAGCGCATGGCCCAGTCGACCACGATGCGCGGTTCGGCACTGAATACCTCGGCCAAGCGCTCGGCCTGATTGCGCGTGATGGTCTTCAAGGGACCTTCGTTGCGCTCGTTGTTCCAGATCGTGGCGTAGTCCCTGCCTTTGCGCCCCGGGCGTACGGTGAGGATGATGAGATTGAGGATCGGCCACCACTTCCAGCGCGGCACCTCGATGACCCGCTTGTCCGACAGGAACTCCTTGAGATAGCGGCGCATCGACCAATAGTCGGTGGCGTCGGGCGTGCCCAGATTGAGCAGCAGCACGCCGATGCGCCCGCAGGCAACGTCGGGATGTCCGGCGGGCCATGCCGCACGGTCTGGCTCGAACCGCGCGGCTGTCTTGATCTCGTTCACGGTATCCTCGGGGGTTGGACAGTGAGCGCTGAGCACCCTAGCCAATATGTGCCGGCCCCGCGACGTTGCAAAGGCTAGGCCCGGGCGGCGGCGGGGCGGCGACGCCTGGCGGGTTGCCGGCGCGTCGGCTTGGGCGCCGGCGGCTCGTCCTCGTCGGGCTCACGGTCCTTGAGCACAACGGCCGCGTCCCAATAGGCGGCAATCCTGCGATGCAAGCTTTTGGGGCCTTCGGCGAAAAGGCGCAAGCCCTTGGGCTGGGCGAGGTCGCGCAGCACCGCTTGGCGCTGCCGCGCCAGCTTCTCGATCGCGGTCACCTGCTCGCTCTTGATTTGGTCCGCGGTCTGCGCGCGCGCAAATGCGACGAGCAGCGCCAGATCATGATCGTCGCCGAGGATCTGCGAGAGCGCCCGCGCTTCCGTGACGCGCGCGCTGAGGCAGCCGGGCCAAGCCTGCGTCAGCAGGGCCATGTGCCGCCAGTGCTGCTGTGTGCCCTTGCGCCACTCGTGAAAGGCCTCGTCGGTCCGTTCGGTGTAGGCGCCGTGAAAGGCGCGGCGCGCCTTGCGATAGCTCGCCTCGAGCCCCGGCCCGACGATTTCGAAGCCGTGTCCCGACAGCTGCAGCTTTGCCAGACGTTTCTTCGACTCGGTGAGACGGCTTTGCGCCTGCTTCATGGCGGCGGTGTCGACGCTTGGGTCCTGCGCGCCGTTCGTTAGATGCAGCGCCTCGCGCACGGCTTGCCCGAGCCCCTTGCGCGCCAGAGAGGAGGCGGCCTCGAGCTTGAGGATCGTCTCCAGCATGACGTGGCGGTCACGCGTACCAGAGAGGCTGCCGCCGATGGAGCGCAGCTGCGCGTTCTCCTCGCGATAGGTTTGCTCGCCGAGCGCGGGCCGGACCAGGCGCAGCAACGCGCGCAAACGCTTCAGGGATTTGCGCGTCTCGTGCACCGCGGCCACTGGATCTCCGGGCGCCTTGAGCTGACACTGCGCGCGTTCGATCTGCTCACGGGCGATCCGTCTGCAGCCTTCCTCGAAAGGCTCCGTAAGCTTGAAACGAAAGGGCATGCGCGCGCTCGTATTGCGGCCCGGCGAGATGCTGGTCGGTCTCGAACAAGATTATTGGCGGCCATTTGATGCTAGTGGCGCAACGAGCGCAAGCGCGGAAGGTGCGGTATGATCACTCGTTTCTTGCGCTCTGCTCGTCTGTGGGCGGAACGGCCACACCGCGCCGCGCGCGCGCCGCCCATTCGAGCCAAAGCCGAATTCGCGCCTCCGGATCGGCCGCCGTCATGAAATCGGTGATCACCGCCACCGATTGCGCACCTGCGCCAAGCACTTCAGTTGCACGCTCCGGCGTTATGCCGCCGATGGCAATAAGCGGAAGATCGCCGATCCGCGCCTTCCACCGGCCGATCTTTTCCAGTCCCTGCGGCGCCCATGGCATGGCTTTGAGCTTTGTCTTGTAGATGGGCCCCAGCGCCACATAGTCGGGCGACGCCGCCAGCGCAACGCCGAGCTCGTCGGCGCTATGGGTGGAGATCCCGAGGCGAAGACCCGCGGACGCCAGGGCGCCCAAGTCGGCGGTGGTGAGATCCTCTTGGCCCAGGTGGACGTAGTCCGCACCTTGATCGATCGCCGCGCGCCAGTGGTCGTTGACGATGAGCTGGCAGCCGTTGGCCCGGGTGACGGCGAGGCTCGCCGCGATCTGACGGCGGATGTCGTCGCGGCCCGCGCCCTTTATTCGGAGCTGGACGGTGCGCAGACCAAGCGGGACGAGACGTGCGAGCCAATCGGCGTCGGGCACGATCGGATAGAAGACATCCGGCCCGCGCGCGCTTCTCTCACTCATCGCCAGGCGCCGCACCGAGATCGAAGAATGGCGTACCGGCAACGGGCGTCGACGGTGAAGCCATGTCGCGCATGCCCATGAGACCGGCCTCGTAGGCCGTGCGGCCCGCTTCAATGGCCTTGGCGAACGCAGCTGCCATGCGCACGGGATCGCCGGCCTTGGCAACCGCCGTGTTGAGCAGCACCGCGTCGTAGCCCATCTCCATGGCCTCGGCCGCCTGCGAGGGCGCACCGATGCCGGCGTCGATGACGAGCGGCACGCCGGGACAGTAGGCGCGCAGGCTGCGCAATGCGTAGGGGTTGGCAAGCCCGCGGCCCGAGCCGATCGGCGCCCCCCACGGCATCAGCACCTCGCAGCCCGCCGCGAGCAGCCGCTCGGCCACCGACAGATCCTCGGTCGTGTAGGGCAGCACCTTGAAACCGTCTTTGGTCAGGACCGCCGCGGCCTCGACGAGGCCGAACACGTCGGGCTGCAGCGTATCGTCGTTGGCGATGACCTCGAGCTTCACCCAATCGGTTCCAAAGAGCTCGCGCGCCATCTGCGCCGTGGTCACGGCCTCCTTGACCGTGCGGCAGCCGGCGGTATTGGGCAGCACCCGCACGCCGAGCGATCCGATCAGCTCCATGAACCGCTCGCCGGTTCGGCCGCGCGCCTGCTCGCGCCGCAGCGACACGGTGACGATGCTGGCGCCCGAGGCTTCGACCGCGCGGGCCAGTACGTGCGGCGAGGGGTACTGCGCCGTGCCGAGCAAAAGCCGCGAGGGAAGCACCACGCCGTAAAACGTGAGCGCGCTCTGGGGCTTAACCACTGGTTCGATCGCGTTCATGCGTCTTGACCTTAGAGGAGGATCGCACCCGGTGGAATCGCTTTGGCGGGCCCATCCGGTGCGGGTCTCCGGCTCCAGTCCTAGTCGCCATTCCTAGCCGCCGTGGCGCGGGGCGACGATCTCGATCCTGTCGCCGTGCGCAAGCCGCGTCGCGGCCCGGGCGTGCGCGGGCACGAAATCGCCGTTGCGCGCGGTGGCAACGCGCTTGGCCCCGAACCCGAGCTCGGCGAGAAGCTCGGCCACGCTCCCGGCCCCGGTCGTAACCGGATCGCCGTTCACGCTGATCTTAAGGGCGAGCTTTGTTGCGACCGTCAATGGCGTCTCCTCGCAGCTGGGCATTGGCCTTTGCCGCTCCGCAGCAATTCAACCCATTCGCTCCCAAAGCTCAAGGCATGCCTGTCGCCGCCGTCTCAGGTGTCCTGAAAATCGGCTCTGGGAGGCCACGTTAGCCCGAAAAATGACCAACGCGAGCCGCCCCGGCGGCGACGTTCCTGGGCTAGACTGGCACCGGCCGGGCATGTCACAGCAGGCTGTCCGCAAGCCGCAATGTGCCGAGCGGCCTTAAAGAGGTGGCAGATGAGCGAGGCGGAACTCAAGCTTCCTGCCGCGCGTCAGCGGACGTTCGAAATCCTCGAGCATGGACGCCGCCGGGATTTCGCGTCCCGCATCGTTGATTGGATCCTGGTCCTCCTGATCCTTGCCAACGTCGCCGGCACCATCGCTCAGACGCTGCCGGATATAGAGGAGTCTTACGGGGCGAACCTACAGCTTTTCGACTGGCTGTGCGTGCTGGTGTTTGCCATCGAATACGCAGCCCGGTTGTGGGTCGCGCCCGAGCATCCGCTGCTGCAGAACCTCGGCTCATCGCGCGCGCGCTTGCGCTTCGCGGCAACGCCCATGATGCTCATTGATGCGCTGGCCTTCGTTCCGTTCGTGCTGGAGCTGCTCTTCCCCGGCGTTGCCTATCTGAGGCTCACACGGCTGGTGCGCTTCCTGAAGCTTGCCCGCTACTCGCCGGCGCTCGCGACCATCGGCCGCGTCCTCGCCGCGGAGCGGCGCGCGCTGCTTGCCTGCGTCATCATCCTCGGCGGTGTCATGATGGCGGCGGCCGCCGCCATGCACGCGGTCGAGGGCGAAATGCAGCCCGACCGGCTCGGCGACATGTCGAAGGCCATGTGGTGGTCGGCCGCGATGCTGGCCAAAATCGGCGGCGGCGAGCTCGCACCGATGACCGCAGCTGGGCGCATGATCGCGGCCATCACGGTGATGCTCGGCATCTTCTGTTTCGCGCTGCCCGTCGCCATCATCGGACGAGGGTTCTATGAGGAGATCCGCCGCAGGGATTTTGTCGTGACCTTCGCTATGGTTGCGCATGTGCCGTTGTTTGCCCGGCTCGATGCGGCCTCGATCTCCGATCTCGTCGGCATCCTGAGGGCGCGCACGGTGCCCGCCGGCACGGTCATCATCCGCAAGGGCGAGCCGGGCGACGCCATGTATCTGATAGCCAGCGGGGCCGTCGAGGTGGACGCCCCAGCGGGCAAGATCCGGCTGGAGGAAGGCAACTTCTTCGGCGAGATGGCGCTGCTAACGCGCGACCGCCGCTCGGCGACGGTAACGGCCATCAAATCGACCGACCTTTTGGTGCTCGACTGCGACGACTTCCATCGTTTCATCGATCGCAACCCGGAGATCGGCGCGCAGGTCCGCGCGGTCGCGCAGGGACGCACGGCGGGTCGCGTCGCCCGCGCCGGCTAGCGCGCGATCGCCATCACGTCGCAATGCGGATCAGTTCGCTCGTCGTGCCGCTCTCGATATGGTCCGCCACCGCCTTGGCCAGCGCCGGCGCCAGCAGGAAGCCGTGGCGGTAGGCGCCGTTGACCAGAATGCGGCGGCCGTTCTCGCGCACAATCGCACGCGGCATGTTGTCGGGAAACGCCGGGCGCACGCCGGCGCCCAAGTCGAGGATCTCGGCCTCGGCGAACGCGGGGTGCACCGCGTAGGCCGCACCGAGCAGCTCCAGCGCCGAGCGCACCGTCACGGGGCCATCATCCTCCGTCTCGATGACGGTCGCACCGATCATGTAGCGGTCCTCACCCCACGGGACGATATAGAGCGGCTGGCGCGGGTGGAGAAACTGCACCGGGCGCCGCAACGCGATCTCGCGCGCGCGCACGATCAACCGCTCGCCGCGCACGCCGCGCAAGTCGGGGAGTTGGTCGCGCGCGGCGAGCCCGCGGCAGTCGATTACCACATCGCAGTCGCTCCGCGGCGCGCTCACGCCAAACGCCACCGCCACGCCGGCGCGGCGCACCTCCTCCAGCAGGAAGGCGAGCGCGGCGGGTGCCGCCATGTGCGCCTCTTGCGCGAAGTAGAGCGCTGACGAGAAGCGCCCCTCGAGATCGGGCTCGAGCTCCTTGAGCGCCTTGGCGTCGAGGGTGTCGTGGCCTTGCGTGCGCTTGGCGAAGCGGGTGAGCTCGGCTAAGTCGCGCGCGCCGGCAACGACGAGGCTGCCGGCGTTGACGACACCGGGATAGAGAGAGCGCCACATCGCGACGCCGTCGCGACCCAGATCACGAAGCGCGGGCGGCGCCGTTTCCGCCTCGCGCTCCGGCGCCAGCATCACGCCGCCAAAGCGGCTGGCCGCGCGCACGAACGGCTCCGCGCTCGCCTCCAAAAGGCTGACACGATGCCCCGCGCGTGCGAGCGTCAGAGCCTGCCACAGGCCGAGGACGCCGGCACCGAGGACGGTAATGGAGCGCGCGGTCACGAGCTTGGTCTCACAGCGTTCTTCTTCTTAGACATATGCATTCCCGGCCGCACGGCGTGTGACCCTCCGGGTCTGACGCCATACGCTCGGCCTCAATCCCCCAGCGCTTCGCCTTCCCGGCGGGCGTCGGCCGCACCTTCCAGGCGATCGCCGCGCTTGAGCACGATGTGGGTGCCGGAGTTCATGAGGTTCGGCACGATTGCGTGCCCGAAGGCTTTCAGCTTCAGGGCGGTCCACACCGCCGGGTCGGCGAGCTCGATCTCGAAACCATGGCCGCGGCTGCCGAAGTTCAAAAGATCGGCGGCGGCTTGCGCGTCCATGTCCCAGTCCAGCAACGCGATGAGCGTCTTGATGACATAAAGAATGATGCGGCTGCCGCCGGGCGAGCCGAGCACGGCGACCACCTGGCCCTTGTCGTTGAACACGATGGTGGGCGCCATGGAGCTGCGCGGCCGCTTGCCCGGGCCGACGGCGTTGGCGATCGCGCGTCCTTCGGCGTCGGTCGGCAGAAACGAGAAGTCGGTCAGCTCGTTGTTCAAAAGGAATCCCGCGGCCCAGTTGTGCGAACCGAACGCGCCTTCGATGGTCGTCGTCATGGAGACGGCATTGCCGTCGCCGTCGATGATGGAAATCTGGCTGGTGCCGGAGCGCTCTTTGGTGGCGTCGCGGCCGAAGGGCTTCCCGCCAAGCCCGGGCGGCACGCCGGGCTCCGCCTTGTCCATCGCCCGCAAAGGATCGATCAGCGCGCGGCGCTGGTCGAGATAGCCGGGGTCGAGCAGCCCTTCGGGAATGGCCACGAAATCGGGGTCGGCCATGTAGCGGTCGCGGTCGGCGTAGGCGAGCTTCTCGGCTTCGGCGATCAGATGCAGCGCCTCGGGCTGCAGCGCGGCGCCGGCACCTTTGCCGAGGTCGAACGGCTCCAGCAGCTTTAGCGTCTGCGCCACCGTCGGTCCGCCCGAGGAGGGCGGGCCCATGCCGCAGATCTTGTAGCTGCGATACTCAAAGCAAACCGGCGTGCGCTCCTTGGCCGTGTAGCCGGCAAGATCCGC
>CAYUBZ010000089.1:0-8223 GCA_964443205.1 uncultured Hyphomicrobium sp.
GCGGTCATCAGCGAGACCGCCATGATGACCATGAAAACGCCGACCACCCATTTGGCCATCTCGCCCAGCTTATACATGAGGCCGAAGGCCAGGATCATGACGAGAATGATGATCTGATTGGCGTTCTCGATGCCGAGAAACTCGAACACGTTCAGAAGGCCGTTCATTGCGAGGTCCATCGCAATCCCCCGATTTGATTTTTCATCCGCCTCCGTGCCGGATCGGTAACGTCGACGGCAGCCGGCCAGGCTCGGCATCATGATAGCCAAGTTCGCGGCCGGAAGTATGAAAGAGCAACGAGCCGTCTCAGTCCGAGCCCAACAGCGCCAGCGGGCCGCCCCGGCTCATGGCCGCAAAATCGCTGTGCCGTGCGCGCACATCGTCGAGATCGCTGGGCGTCGGAACGCTTTGCTCGGCATCAGCCAACACGAGGTCGGCATGGTGCTGCAGTATCTTGAGCCGCGCGGGATCACGCTCGCAGCTCGCCACCGACGTCAGCACCTCGAGTATGCGGATCAGCACCGCGGGTTTGCCGGCGGCGTTCTGGCGGATCATGTGGAACATGGCGGCCACAAGCCCGTCGTAGTCGACGCTGGGCACGACCAGCACGGGGCGCCCCTCGCGCAGGTGCACGCCGGTCGGCAGGCGCAAGGGCACCATGCTGCACAGCGCCGAGCCCAGACGGTCGAGCACACCGATTGCCGTATTGGGATCATTGACGCCCGGCGACAGCGCCCGCACGGCTACCTCAACCAGCTGGCGCACCGCAAACTCGACGTCGGCCGGACTGGTGCGATCGGGACCGAGCGCGGTGGCATTGCGGATGGCGGCGTCGGCGCCCTTGCCCGGCGGATTGACGAGTGCGATCGGCGCCCCGGGGAAAACGTAGTGGCCCGGACGCACGAGCAGCCGCACGGCCGTTCCCTGCTCGGCGGCCCAGTCGGCGAGCCCGTCCTCGTCCAACTGCTGCAGGTAGCCGTAGCGCGGATCGCAAACGGGGCGGGATTCGCGCCAGTAGGAGGCGGCCGGCGGTGCCGGCAGCTCGTCGTCGGTCGTGAGCCGCTGCATCACCCAGGAGACGTCGGCGCTGACCAGGTCGATCACCGTGTCGACGTTGATGCGGCCGGCCATGTGGCCGACAAACCAGACGAGTGTGGCCACGCAGACGAAGGCCAGAAGGATCGCCACGGAGAGCGACAGGTGCGGGATGAACTCGCCCTCGCTCTCGGTGCGCACGCTGCGCAGCACCATCAGAGAGAATGCAAAGGTTCCCAGGAACGCGCCGAGCGTGAACTGGTTGCCGCGGTCGCGTGTGAAGTTGCGCAAGAGGCGCGGCCCCATCTGCCCGGCCGCCAGCGACAGCGCGGCAATCGTGATGGAGAAGACCGTACCGGCGACCGCGATGGTCGACGAGGCGACAGCGCCCAGAAGCGTGCGCGCCCCGGTCGCCCCGCCGTTGTAGAGCCAGGCGCCGTCAAGCGCCCATTGCGGAATGATGTTGTCGCGATCGAGCTGGACCAAACCGATGGCGCCCAGCACGCCGGCGAGCACCATCAGTCCGGGGATCACCCAGAACGTCTCGCTGAGATCGTTCAGCAGCTTGCGGAGGCGCGCGGTCAAGAGGGTTGGTTAGACGCGGCCGAGCAGGGCCAGGATCAACAGAATGATGAGGATCGTTCCCACCAGACCGGAGGGCCCGTAGCCCCAGGATCGACTGTAGCCCCACCGCGGCAGGGCGCCGACCAGAGCCAAGATGAGAATGATGATTAAAATGGTGCTCAGCATTGGGTGTCTCTCCGCCCCTCAATTAATGCTGCTAACAAACACCCAAATGGCCCCAAAAGTTCCCAAATGAGCCAAAGCCCGGCCATTTCCGCGCCGACCCGGATTGGCGGTTGCAGGACCACCCTGCATCGCGGAGCTCATTTCGGCGGTTGAAAGCGCCGCAAACGGCCGTTTTTCGGCCTTTCGACCGTGGTTTTGGGAGGGTCGGATGGCCGAGTGGGCGGGCCCGCGCCCCCTCGCTTACCCCGTGTTGGCGCAGTAGTATTGCGCGGGCACGGGGAAGCCACAGTAGAGATTTGAGTAGTCCTCGTCGGCCGGGCGGCCGGCGCGGGGAGTCTGCGATGAAGGAACCGAAGTTTACCGACCAGCAGATCTCCTTCATCCTCAAACAGGCCGACACTACGGCCTCGATCGAGGAGACGTGCCGCAAGGCCGGAATCTCGGTCCACACCTACCTCCGCTTGCGCGCCAAGTATGCCGGGCTGACGCCGGAGGAGATCACCCGGCTGCATCAGCTGGAGGACGAGACCAAGCGCCTGAAGCGGCTCTTGGCGACGCTGATCCTCGAAAGACAGGCGCATCAGGCCGGCATACCGCTCTACTCGCCTGGATCCTCGCGCAATCTGCCCGTACCGGCGCCCGCGCCCATTGTAGAGGACAGGACGCTCTCGACCCTGGCTCTCCTCGTCAGGGATGCTCTTACGTCCAGCGCCCGCCGCCTTTGGCGGTTGCTGAGAGAGGACCTGCCCACGCGCGCCCGGGCGGGTCTCGCGCGCGGCCTGACGGCTTTCCAGGAGACGCGCCAGTCGATCTGGACGCGGGTGAAAACGTTTCGCTGGCGCCGAATTGGTGATCTGGCCCTCAAGCCGTGGCGGGCGGTCGGCAAGAGCATGGGCTGGCGCGGTCGAAGGATCCTGCTCGCGTGTTTCGCCGTGGGACTTGCCGGGGGTTTTGCATACGGCCTGCGCGATGCACCGGTGAAAGATCTGGGGCCGCCGCCGGTGCCCGTCGACCTGAGCGTGCGAGCCAACAGCTACGGGTCCGTCTCCAGCACGATGGACAAGGGATGGGGGACACCGCAATCGTGGGGCACGTGGATGATAGGCCAGAAGGCCTCGATCCTGCTGGGATTCGATGGTCCCTCACGCGGCGACGTCGAGCTGCTGATCGAGGCGCGGGTGCGGCCGGCTACCGGTGGCTCGGATCAGACGATGATTGTCCGCTTCAATGACGCCGAGCTCGGCCGCTGGCGGCTGCCGACACGACCAACTCTATTGCAACGCCGCTTCATCGTGTCGCGTGCCGTGTTCAATCGCAGCACGGAGGCCCGGGTCGAGTTCGAGCTGCCGGGGAATGCGCCGTGGTCGTCGAGTTTCGGCCTGCACGCGCTGTCGCTGCGCGATGCGCGGCTTCTGCACAACTTCCGGGGATTCGTGGACAGCTGCAGTGAGAGCAAGCTGGTCGGGTGGGCGGTGGCCGAGGGCTCGGCGGTCAGCGTCACCGCGAGCGCCAACGGCGAGCCTTTGAAAGCCACGCTCACCAATGTCGAGCGGCCCGATCTGGCAAAGCATGGGCTGCCGATCGATGCCGGGTTCGAGTTGATGCTCGATGAGCCCGTCGCGTCTGGGAGCGAGATCGACGTGCGGTTCGCCAATGGGCGGCCGCTGACCGGCTCTCCATGCCGGCCGTGATGGGCTACCCCGCCGCCCCGATGATGTAGCGCGCAACGGCGCTCGGGCGCACGCCCTTCTCGCTGCGGGCCCAAGCGCGCACCGAGACACCGGCCTGATGCACCGTCTCGGGATCGCCCGACACCAAAGGATGCCACCACGCCAGTCCGCGGCCTTCGGAGAGCCGCCTGTAGGCGCAGCTCTCGGGCAGCCAGGACAGCTCGGCGACGTTCTCAGGCGCGATCACGATGCAGTCGGGCTCGCTGGCGTGCCGGTTCTCGTAGTCGCAGCAGCGGCACGAGCCGATGTCGAGGAGACGGCAGGCGAGCCGCGTCAGATAGATGTCGGCGGTGTCCTCGTCCTCGACCTTGACGAGGCAGCATTGCCCGCAGCCGTCGCACAGCGACTCCCACTCGGTGCGCGACATGGCCTCGAGCGCCTTGGTCTCCCAGAACGGCGCGGCGTCGGCCGGGGCGGCGGTTTCGCGGTTCTTGCTGTCCAGAGGAGCGCTCATCGGTCACGCGTTGACAGGCCAAGGTCTCGGCATCCGACTGACTGATCCGCAGCCAAAGGTCAAGCTCGGCGGCCTCGGCGCTGCCCCGTTGGCAGCCGCAAATTAAGGCAAATATCTCCTGCTTGTGGCCGGGCCCGAAAAGCTCTATGTGAGGCGCATCGATTTTGGCCGGACAATAGGGCCGCTACGCCTTGGCACTGCCGGGCGCACGTTCAGTGCCTCTCCAAACATCGACAACTCGGGCTGGAGGTCGCGTCTTCGCGCGCTCTCTTCGCTCGTCCACAGCCACGTTACAAAGGACATCGCATGGAAACGGGCACTGTTAAGTTCTACAACGACCAAAAGGGCTTCGGCTTTATCGCACCCGACAACGGCGGCAAGGACGTCTTCGTTCACGCCACCGCGCTCGAGCGCGCAGGCATGCGCAGCCTCGTCGAAGGCCAGAAGGTCTCCTTCGACACGCAGGAAGATCGTCGCACCGGCAAGCTCGCCGTCGGCACCATCGCGGCGGCCTAAGGCTTCGCGGTACTTTTGATCAGGGAGCGGCGTCCGGCTTTTCGAACAGCGGACGCCGCTCTCTTTTTTCTTTGCCAACGCGCATGCACGACTGACGCGAAAACCATCGACGGAGTGAGATGAGAGCCTTCAAGAACCCGACCTTCAGCGACCGATTGAAGACAGCCGCCATTGCGCGGGACGCGCACGTGGCACGATTTCGCGCAAGGCCTGCGGCGGACGATCCCGCGGTTCTGCAACAACGCGCCGCCCGCCAGGCCGCCGCTGTGGAACGCGAGTTGCGCGCGGCTCAACGCATTGCGGCAAAGCGCGACGAGGAATTGCGCGCGGAGGCCGAGCGATTGGCGCTCGAGGCCGCGGAACGCGCGGAACGCGAAGCGCGGCAATTGCGGGAGGCCGACGAGCAGGCCGAGCTCAAGGCGCAGCGCAAGGTTGCACGCGATGCCCGCTATGCTGCGCGCAAGTCACGCAAGGCCTCCTGACCGGGATCGCCCGTCGCCGGGTCCTGAACCCGGCCGCGCGCCCGGCCTCAAGGTCGTTTCCACATCGACGGACGCATCGATCTGCCGGAGCTGCGGGGCCTGCTGCGCGTTCTCGCGCGACTGGCCGCGCTTCACGACCGAGACCGACGCCGAGATCGATCGCATCGCCGGCACGTTCGTCGACGACGGCTTGGGCCGCATGCGCTGTGATGGGGATCGCTGTGCGGCGTTGGTGGGCGAGGTGGGCGCCTCGACCGCGTGCGCGGTCTATGCGGTGCGGCCGGATGTGTGCCGCGCCTGCGAGCCCGGCGACGAGGCCTGCGGCATAGCGCGGCACAAGTTCGGGCTCGTCCCGCTGGCAACGCCTGAATAGACGAGCGCTTCTTTTGGTCGCGCGCCCGCCACGATAGGCCCCCGCTTATCGCCGGCGCATGCCTTCAATTTTATCAATTCAGGCAAACGGTACTGGACACCTTTCAGGTAGCGTGAAGGCAGCCCCGAAGCCGCGATCACGCCCAATCACACTCATGTCCCTCGACCTGCCGACGTCCTTGGCCATTGCCGGCTTCACCTTGATGGTCGCGGGCGGCCTGCTGCTGTTGTCGTGGCTGCATTACCGAAGCGATCAACCGCTCTTCCAATGGGCCTTGGCTTTCTTTCTGGGCGCTGTTGCCGTCGCCTTGATCGCGACGCGCGGCCACGTTCCGAACATCTTGTCGATCTTCGTCGCCAACGTTTTTCTGGCTGCTGCCTACGGCATCATGTGGAAAGGCGTCCGGACGTTCGAAGGGCGACAGTCGCGAGCCGCCTTCGTCTTCGCCGGCGCCCTCGTCTGGATGCTGGCCTGCACGATCCCTGCTTTCTACGCAGTGGCCACGGCCCGGGCCGCTCTGATGATGACCATTGGCATGACCTACTCGCTGCTTGCCGTCGGCGAGCTTTGGCGGGGACGAAGCGAGCCTCTCGTTTCGCGCTGGCCGATGATGATCGTGTTGACGCTCCACGCCCTGACGCTCCCCTTCCGTATACCGCTTGCGGCTTCGTTGGACGGGACCGTTCCGGTTCATGTTGACTTGCTTGCCTTTGTCATGTTCGAGACCGTCCTGTTTTGCATGTGCGCGGCATATCTGTTCGGGAGCATGACCAAGGAGCGGGTGGCCCTCCACTACAAGGAGTCCTCGTTGCTGGATCCGCTCACCGCCGTTCCCAACCGCCGCGCGTTTCTCCAGCAAGCCGCCAGGATCATCGACAGGTCCGGTATATCGCGCCAACCTGTTGCCCTGCTTCTGTTCGACCTCGACAGATTCAAAAGCATAAACGACCAATATGGGCACCAGGCAGGTGACGAAGCCCTTGTTGCTTTTTGCCGAGTGTCAACCAGCCAGCTAAGGCCAACGGATTTGTTTGCTCGCCTGGGCGGCGAGGAATTCGCGTGCCTGTTGCCCGACACCGCGCGACCCGACGCGCTGGCGGTCGCAGAGCGGGTGCGCGTTGCCTTCGAAGCTACGACGCACGACGCCGGTGAGGTGCCGTTTAGCCTAACGGTAAGTGTCGGGATGGCGGCTGCCGACAGCTCGGATATCGACCTGCCAACGCTCCTGGTGACGGCGGACCGCGCCCTCTACCGCGCCAAGCAGCAAGGACGCAATCGCGTGGAGCCTGCCAGATCGAATGCGCCTCGCTCCGTGGCCACGAGCCATCATCCCCACCTCAGGGATGTAAACATTCGAGGCTGAAGGCACGCCCTCAGTGCATGAGGGTTGCCGAGAGAGCACTCAAATCCATCTTTAGGCCGACGGAAATGATATCCATGTCGAGGTCGGCCGTGCCCAGCAAAGCAGGACCCGGGAAGAGCGTCGAGTCGGGGAAACGGTTGAACGGGGCGTTGTTTTCGAAGAACACGTGGCTGTAGGAGAAATCGAAACGGGTCGTGGCGTCCCAATCGTACGAGGCGCCGATGCTGGCCCATATGCGATCGCTGTCGGGATCCTGCACGAGCCGTGTCGTTGCCCCGTCGACGGGTGAGATCTCGTAGGCGACCCCTGTCCTCAGCGTCAGTTTGGGCGACCAGTCGTATTCGCCACCGAGCGAGAACAACCAGCCGTCCCGCCATTGGAAGTTGAAATTCGCAACCGTGCTCCCGGCCGGAACCCCAGGAATAGACCCATTTATTACAACGGGAATGATGCCGAGCCGGCTCCAGTTCACCCACTCGGCCTCCGCCATCACTCTTGTCGTCGGCGACACGGCGTGGCGCACGCCGAGCGACAGCATGTCGGGCAGCTGAATCGAGGCCTGGGCGGGGGTCTTGATGGTTGCGCCGAGCTCTGCGTGCCCATCGGCCGTGTGATCGATCGACGAGCGATAGCCCAAGCCGATCGACGTTCCAGGCATTGGCGTGACGCTGATGCCGGCGACAAACCCGACGCCGATGTCATCGGCCTTGAAGTTTGCCAGTCCCGCGGCCGTCTGCACCGTCTGCCGCTTGAGACCGAAGTAATCAAACTGGACCCCGGCGCCGACAGATATGCCTTTCGCGACCTCGTACGACAGCATGGGCGTGGCGTTGACGTTGAAGATATAGGTGGTGATGCCGATGAACTTGCCGGCCCAGTTCGTATCGTCGGGTTTCGTCCCCAATCCGAACGGCGAGGTGAGGCTCAGGCCGAGCACCAGCTTGTCGTTCATCCGCCACGTCAAATAGCTGGCACCAATCAAAGCATTTCTGCCGATGGGGGTCTCAGCCGGTCCCGGCGGGCCGGGCTGTGTTCCCGGATTGGAGACGCTGACGTCGGCCCGCAGCAGGACCACCGACGCGCTCGTCTCCGCCAGCAAGCCGGGGCCGGCGAACGTCGCCGTTGCAGGGTTCCAGGAGATTGCGGCGAGGCTCTCACCGCCGGCTGCGGCGCCGGCGAAGGAGAGGCCCTGGTAGTAGGCCGACTGCTCGAGTCCAAAGCCGCCCGCAAGCGCCGCATTGGGCAAAGCGGTTAGCATGATTGCCGCGATGGCTGCAGGAATGCAGACCTGCGAAACGCGAGCCGATCGGCGCATCCACTATCCTCCGTCGTTTGCGGAACGCCTTGAGAAACTCGACTAGGTACGTGGTGTTACTCAACCTGCAGAAGGCGCTTTGCTGTGCAGAACCCGACATTTGAACAAGTTTGTCGGCCCGCGATTGCCCCCCGGGGGGCGCCCTGCAAGGCATCACCCTAGTGCTGCGGATCCAATCGATTCGCAAGACGGGACAGGGCTCGGC
>CAYUBZ010000090.1:0-8205 GCA_964443205.1 uncultured Hyphomicrobium sp.
TGTCGCGAAAAGGAGCGCCAGGTCCTCGGGCCGCGACAGGCGGTGCTCGCCGTCGGGGACCTCGATCATCTTTGCCCAGCCGCCCTCCAGGAAGCCCAACAGCGCGCGCGCGTGCGCAAGCGGCACGGCCTCGTCGCGGCGCCCTTGCAGGATCACCACGGGGCGGCCGGGATCGAAGGGCTTGCCCGCGAAGAGATGCTTGCGGCCTTCCTCGATCAGGGCGCGGGTGATCGCATACGGCTCTCCGTACTCGGAGGGTTGCAGGTAGACGCCGGTCTCCTCAAGTTCGCGGCGCGCGTCGTGGGAAAATTGCTTCCACATCAACTCCTCGGTCATGTCCCAGGCCGGCGCGATGAGCACCAGCGCGGCGATGCGCGCAGCCTCTTGGGGCGCCACCTGCATCAGCCGGCGCAACAGCAGCAGCGCGATGTGCCCGCCCATGCTGGAGCCGACGACGATCTGCGGGCCCTTGGCGACGCGGCGAAACATCGCCTCGGCCTCGGCGAGCCACGCACCGATGGTGCCGTCCTCGAAGCGCCCGCTGGAGAGTCCGTGGCCTGAGTAGTCGAAGCGCGTGCAGCCATAGCCCTTTAGGCGCGCAAACGCGGCAAGCTCGCCGGCCTTGGTGCTGGCCATGTCGGATTTGTAGCCCGGCAGCCAGAAGAGACTCACTCCTGCGGCAGGGGGATCGGCCAGATAGGCGATGCGCCGCGCCGCAACATCGTCATCCGCCGCGATCTCGAGGAATTGCGGTTCGCGGTCACTCACTCTAAACAACTCCCTCAGCTCTGGAGACAACTACGTGGCCGAAAAGCGCCCGACCATACTGCAGATCATCCCCGAGCTCGATACCGGAGGGGCGGAGCTTTCCACCATCGAGATTGCCGGCGCCATCGAGGCCGCAGGCGGCCGCGCCATCGTGCTGAGCGAGGGCGGGCGGCTGGTGCAGAGCTTGCGCGATACCGGCGCCGAGCTGCAGTTCTTTGCCGCCGCCGCCAAGAGCCCGGTACGGCTGTTGTGGAACGCGCACCGGATCGCCAACATCATCCGGCGTGATGGGGTCGACCTCGTGCATGCGCGCAGCCGCGCGCCGGCCTGGAGCGCGTTCATCGCCACGCGGCGCACGGGCGTTCCCTTCGTCACCACCTACCATGGCGCCTATGCCGAGCGGACGGCGCTGAAGCGGGCCTACAACAGCGTCATGGCGCGCGGCGACGCGGTGATCGCCAACTCGCACTACACGGCCGATCTGATCCGCATGCGCTATGGAACGCCGGCTTCGCGCCTGCACGTCATCTACCGCGGCATCGACGGCCGCGAGTTCGATCCCGGGCACGTCGCACAAATGCGCGTCGCGGCCTTGCGCAAAGATTGGGGCGTCGGCGAGAACGCACGCGTGGTGCTGCAGGCCGCCCGCCTCACCGGCTGGAAGGGCCAGACCGTGCTCATCGAGGCGGCGCGGCTCTTAAAACAGCAGGGTCGGCTCGCCGGAGCTGTGTTCGTTTTCGCCGGCGACAGCCAAGGCCGCAGCGCCTACAAGGCGAGCCTCGCGCAAGCCGCCCTTGCAGCGGGCCTGGAAGGGCGGATCCGCCTGGTTGGCCACGTGCACGACATGGCGGCAGCCTTCCTCACCGCGCACGTCGCCGTCGTCGCCTCCACCGAGCCCGAAGCCTTCGGCCGCGCCGCCATCGAGGCGCAAGCCATGGGAACGCCGGTGATCGCCACCGACATCGGCGCGCCGCCCGAGACCGTGCTCAGCGCGCCGCGCGTTGCCGACGAGGCGGCGACGGGCTGGCTGGTGCCGCCCTCCGACGCGGACTGTCTCGCAGACGCGATCGGGGACGCGCTGGCACTCTCGCCCGAGGAGCGGGCGGCCATGGGTGCCCGCGCGCGCGCGCACGTCATGGCCAAGTTCTCGCTCCCCGTGATGAAGCGGCAGACGCTTGCCGTCTACGACGCGCTGCTCGGCACGCACATGGCGGCCGGCTAAGCTTGCGCGACTACTGGTCCTTGTTGGCGGCTTTGGCCTTGGTGCGGAGGGCCTTGCCGCCCTTCTGGCGGGCGCCTTCCGTAATCGCCTTGTCGACCACGGTTTGCGCGTACGCCGGCAGCGCGAACGCCGCGTTGTGCACGGCCGGCGTCCAGTACCTCGTCGCGATGCCGCGCTTCCTTTGGCGTTTGGCGAGCCGCCTTGCGCCGATGTCCAAATGATCGTCCTCGTCGCTCGCCCAATTCAGCGCGAACGGCCCGCCGAAGTAGCACGGCTGCGTGCAGAAGTACGGCGCAACGAAATCGAACAGCGAGGCGAAGGCCTGCGTCGTCTCGGCCAAATGATCGGGGAAGAGAAACGGCAGGCCGTTCTGCGTGATGAGAATGCCGCCTTCTTTCAGCGCGCGCTTGCAGTCGGCGAAGAACTCTGGCGCGTGCAGCACGGCGGAGGGCCCGATCGGCTCAGACGAGTCGACGATGATGGCGTCGAAGCGCTCGTCCGTCTCGGCGACGAACTTGCGTCCATCCGCGATGACGACCACCGTGCGCTCGTCGTCGAACGTCGCGCCGGGGATCTCGGGATAGTACTTGAGCGCGGTGTCGATCACCGTGCGGTCGATCTCGCACAGCATCGCCTTCTCGATAGACGGGTGCTTCAAGACCTCGCGCAGGACGCCGCCGTCGCCGCCGCCGACGACCAGCACCTGGCGGGGCTCGTCGAGCGCCATCAGCGGCACGTGCGCCATCATCTCGTGGTAGATGAACTCATCGAGCGTCGTGAGCTGGCAGATGCCGTCGAGCATGAGGACGGTGCCCCACGTGCGGTTCTTGAAGATGATGAGATGCTGGTGCTCGGTCTTTACCTCGTGCAGGATCTCGTCCGCCTCGAGGCGCACGCGCCAGTGCGGATGAAACGTCTCCTCGACCCAGCGGCTCATGGCCCACCCTCCCAGCAAAGCGTCGCATCCAATTTCGCGGAGGGAATATCACGCCGTAGCGCGTTTTTTAATGATTATTGCCCGCTGGCCCGCTTGGCGCCGGCGCGCAAGTGCGACAAGACCGCCTGCGTGGGCCAGCAGTCGATCTTGAGGCCGTTCTTCTTCTGGTAGGTGCCGACCTGGCGGCGCGTGTTGGAGCCGATCTTGCCGTCGATCTTCTGCAAGCCGTAGCCGAGATCGATGAGGTGCTTCTGGATCTCCTTGACCTGGGCGGTGCGCGGCTGCGCGATTGATGCCGACGGCGTATAGAAGTCGCCGCCGCCGGCGATGCGGTCGGCGAGATTGCCGACGAACAGCGCGTAGAGATCGGACGTGTTGTAGCGGCGGATCACCTGGAAGTTCTCGGTTGCCAGGAAGGCCGGCCCGTAGGCGCCCGACGGCATCATCAGATAGGCCACGTGGGGAAGCTCGTCGGCGCGAAAGCGCTCAGGTCCCGCCCGTTGGAAGCCGAGCTTGACCCAGTCCCCGATCGAGCGCGCGCCGGGCGGGCCCTCCAGCGAGCAGTCACCGCCCTTGGGCAGCCGCGCCTCGTAGCCCCAGCGCAGGCCCCGCACCCAGCCCTTGTTGGCGAGCTGGCGCGCGGCGGAGGCGAGCGCATCGGGGACCGAATCGAAGAGGTCGACCTTGCCGTCGCCGTCGCCGTCGTCGGCGTGCTGGTAGTACTCCGACGGCAAGAACTGGGTGAGCCCGATGGCCCCGGCCCAGGAGGCGCGCATCTTCGCGCGGGGCACGCCGTCCTGCAGCATCTTCAGGGCGTAGAGCAGCTCGGTGCGGAACTTCTCCTTGCGCCGCCCCACGTAAGCCTGCGTCGCCAGCACGCGGATGGCGTCGTGGGGCAGCTTGTAGGTGCCGTAGGCGGTCTCGCGCCCCCAGATGGCGACGATGATATTGCGGTCGACGCCGGTGTTGCGTTCGATGTTGAGGATCGCCCGCTCATGCTGCTTGAGGAACTTGCGCCCCTGCACAGCGAGCCGCCGCAAGTATTTCGGGTTGAGGTAAGCCATGGCCGAGCTCGTGAACTCGGACTGGCCCGCGCTGTCGTCGCGCTTGCGGCCCGGAATGATCAGGTCGGGAAGCTTGTAGTTGGGCTTGAGACCGCGGAACGCCTTATCGAAGGTGGCGCGCGAGACGCCCAGCGCCTGCGCCTCTGGCCACAGCCCGTCGAGCCAGGTGCGGAACGCGTCCGCACCCGACGCGGGCACGATCAAGCTCATAACCAGGGCCGCGGCCACGCCGGCGATGCGCGTGCGGCGCCGGGAAGTACCCACCTTTGTCATGCTCGCAAACGGCACTTCGCCTCTCCCCTCGAGTCGCTCCTCGCTCAAGGTCCCTACCTCACCGCTCTTCCGGGCTATTTTGCGGCTCGAAAGCCTAGCTCGCGTGCTTGAGCTGCTTCAAGTGCGCTTCCCAGGCGAGCGCCTGCATGGCGATGGTATCGAGATTGTCGTACGCGGGCCGCCAGCCGAGCCGCACCCGGATCTTGTCGGACGCGGCGACGATGGCAGCCGGGTCGCCCGGCCGGCGCGGAGCGTTGCGCACCTCGAAGTCGGCGCCCGAGGCCCGCTTCACCGCCTCGATCACCTGCAGTACCGAGAAGCCTTTGGAGTACCCGCAGTTGAAGACGTCGGACTCGCCGCCGTCGCGCAAGTGCCGCAGCGCCGCCAAATGCGCGCGCACCAGATCGGTGACCTGGATGTAGTCGCGGATGCAGGTGCCGTCGGGCGTGTCGTAGTCGGTGCCGAAAACCTCCATGTACGGCCGCTTGCCCAGCGCCGTCTCGCAGGCGACCTTGATCAGATGGGTCGCGTTCGGCGTCGACTGGCCGGAGCGCCCCTTGGGGTCGGCGCCGGCCACGTTGAAATAGCGCAGAGCCACGTAGCGGAAATTGTGGGCGCGCGCGGTATCGGCGAGCATGATCTCGGTCATCATCTTCGACGAGCCGTAGGGCGACATGGGACTGAGCGGGGCATCCTCGCCAACCGGATTGTCCTTCGGCATGCCGTAGACGGCGGCGGTGGAGGAGAAGATGAAGTGCTTGATGCCCATCTCGACCGCGACCTCCATCAGGGCGCGCGATTTGACGGTGTTGTTGTGATAGTAGCCGAGCGGATCGGCGACGGACTCCGGCACCACGATCGATCCGGCGAAATGCAGGATGGACTCCACCCCGTGCTTGCGCACGATTGAGCGCATGAGCTCCTGGTCTCCGACATCGCCGACGACGAGGGTGGCGTTGGCCGGCACGGCCCAGCGGAAGCCGGTGGAGAGATTGTCGAGGACGATGACGTTTTCCCCCGAATCGAGAAGCTCCAGCACCATGTGGCTTCCGATGTATCCGGCTCCGCCGGTGACGAGTACCGTCATCGTTTGCGCCTCTCCGATGTTGGCCATACAGGCTTCAACAGCGTACCACTGCTATGCTTAACCATGCACTGAAACAACTGGCATCTCGTCTGTCTGCCCTACAAGATTTACACCAGATATTCTGCGCGACCGCGTAAACCAAGATCCGCCCCTTGGAGATCCCCCATGCCCGCAGCCTCGAAGCGCATCCGCAAGGCCGTATTTCCCGTCGCGGGACTGGGCACGCGCTTCCTCCCCGCCACCAAGGCCATACCCAAGGAGATGCTTCCGGTGGTGGATCGTCCGGCGATCCAGCACGTCGTCGACGAGGCCCGCGCCGCCGGGATCGAGCACCTTATCTTCGTCACCGGGCGCAACAAGGGCTCGATAGAGGATCAGTTCGACAAGCAGCCGGAGCTGGAGGAGACGCTCGCCAAACGCGGCAAAACCAAAGAGCTCGAGGAGCTCGCGCGCGATCTGCCGGAGGCGGGCGCGACGAGCTTCACCCGTCAGCAAGAACCCCTAGGCCTCGGCCATGCCGTCTGGTGCGCGCGCGAGCTCGTCGGCGACGAGCCGTTCGCGCTGCTGCTGCCCGACATGCTGCATCACGGAGATCCACCGTGCCTCAAAGAGATGATCGCCGCCTTCAACGAGCACGGCGGCAGCCATATCGCGGTGGCGCCGGTGCCCGACGCGGACACGCACCTTTACGGCATCGTCGGCGTTGAGGACCGCAACGCCAAGGTGTCGCCCATCACCGGCATGATCGAGAAGCCCAAGCCCGGCACCGCGCCCTCCAATTTGCACATCACAGGTCGCTACATCCTGCAGCCGGAGATCTTCGATCTGCTGGCGCACCAGGAGCGGGGCACGGGCGGCGAGATTCAGCTCACCGACGCCATGATCGCCATGCAGAAGAGCGGCCGGCCATTTTATGCGGTGCGCTTCGACGGCAAGATCTACGACTGCGGCACCAAGATCGGCTTCCTCTTGGCCAACGTCGCCTATGCGCTGGAGCGCGAGGACTTGGCGCCGGCGCTCAAAGCCGAGATCGCCAAGCTCATCTGAGCGGAAGAGGACGCGGGGCGCTACTGCCGCAGGCGCACGCCGAGCTGCACCTCTTCCACCGTGTAGTTGCCGTTGGGCGTGGTGGTGTCGAAGACGGTGTGCTGATAGCGGCCGAAGAGCACCGCCTGGCGGCTCAGGTAGTATTCCAGACCCGTCGCCGCCGTGAGCTGGTTCTCGTGGATGCCGGCGCCGACAAAGTCGCGGGTGAACAAGGCAAGGCCGGCGGTGCCCACGAGCCGCGTCTGGAAGCTGTGGCGCGCCTCGACGGCGTAATTGCGCTCCATGACGCCGCCGGAATCGTCGGTCGTCGTCTCGGCAACGTCGGTTGAAGCCGTGAACAGCAGCGACGTCAGCGGCGTCACGCGCCACGTCAGATTGGCGTCGATGAGCAACCCGTCGATGACCTCGAGCTGCTGCGCATCAGGTGTCTGGCGCCCGTAGCCGAGACTCACCTCGCCGCGCAGGAATTCGCCCACGTTGCCGAACGACACGCCCGCCCGGTAGCGCTCGCCGGTCGAGGTGCGGATGATGCCGTCGGTGAAGGCCGGGATCGAATAGTCGCGCTGGTTGAGCGCAAAATCGGTAAATAGAAAGAAGGTGGGCGTGAACTCCCACTGCGGGCGCACGGCCTCCTCGTAGAGGATGTAGTCGCGATCCGCGTTGCTCTCCACCACCCCTTCGAAGACGTCGGTTGAGTAGCTGGTGTCGACGACGCCGCCGCGCAGCTGCACCGACAGCCGGTTGAAGCGATGATTGAAGGCGGCGCGCGCCCGATCCACCGTTATGTTCGGGCGGGTGCCGGCCGAGCTGGCGTTGATGGCGTTGCGGCTCTCCTGGGCATATTCGCGGGAGATGGCGCCCTGCAGGTTGGTGCGCCGCGTCACGTCGAGCCGGCCCAGACTTTCGACCAGGTAGGCGCGATTGTCCTCGGACTGGTACTTGTCGTGATAGCTCAGGTCGCCGCTGGCGCGCAGCTCGATCGCGTGGGTACTCCAGTTGGAGGCAAGGCGCGCCGCCGGCCGCACCTCCAGCGCGATGTCGCCCAGCGGCACCGGCGAGGCGAACAGGTTGCTGTTGTAATCGCCGTCGGCCTCCACCGAGGTGAAGAGCGTGAAGCTGCCAAGCCGAACACCGAGCGGCGCAAACGGGTCGGGCTCGAACGTGCGCAGCGGGCGATCGCTGAAGACGGGGTTGATCTCCTCAGCCTGCAGCAACAGCGGATCGAAACCCGCGCCGCCGGGACCGAGCGCGGCGACGTCCTGCGGCGAGCGCAGGTCGACCAGGGTCGCATTCTCCTCATCGGCAAACGGGTTGGGTGCGTTGAGATCGATGACGCCGTCGAGCGGACCCACCGGCTCTCTGACGATGACGGGGTCGCCGTCCTGCGGCTGGCGCTGCTGACGGGCCCGCGCCTCGTCGAACGCCTCGGCCATCGTATCGGTATCCCACGCCCCGAGCGCGCTCTCGGCGGCAGCCCGGACCGCAGGACCGCGAACCTCGGTGCCCCATGTATCGTCCGAAAAGGGATTATCGTTCTGGGGACGGGGCGTGATTTCCACCGAGGTCCCGCCACTTTGCGGCGCCCGGCGCAGCGGCCGCTCGGCCCGGCTCTGGGGATCGAGGATCTGTCCAAGCGCCGGCAGCGGAGCCAACGCCAGCAAGACCCCTGTCGCAGCAGCAAAGCCCAACAGAAACCAGACGACTCGTTGCTCGCTGACCACCAAGCGCTCCCATGATCACTCACCACGCGAACGCCCACACGTGGCTGGAACACTAAGGAACGACGGTTAATGGTCTGTTTAGGATA
>CAYUBZ010000091.1:0-8181 GCA_964443205.1 uncultured Hyphomicrobium sp.
TTGACGCCGAAGGTGATGCCCTGGGCCGCCAGCGCCGAGCGGACGCCGCCGGGATCGGCGAGCCCGCGCGGGAGGCTGGTGCCTATCGATGGATCGGGCAACCCGCTGTCTTGGGCCACGGCCGGTGCGGTGGCGAATGCCGCGGCCATTGCGGCCAAGCCATAAGACGCGCCCTTGGGCCAGACAGCGCCGCCACTGAGCCTACGACCCGTACGCATACGCAAAACGCCAACCATTACGCCCCCACACAACACCAACGAGAACACGAACTCTCTTTTCTTTACTATTACAGTCATGTTTTAACGCAAGGGATCAGGCGGCTACCAAAGGCTCAATTTGCGCGCTTTGCCGCCATGTGTGACCGGCAGGGCACGCTAGCGGCGGACAAACGGCGCGGGATGTCGCAGGAACGCCTGACCACCGCACTTGTCGCGGTGCGTCGAAGCCGGTAGCCATTGAATCCGGCCTTGGCGCGCGCGAACGGCTCTGGCGCGCCAATAGCAATGGAGGTGCGCATGGCGGACGAGGCGGTCGTCGCCCAGAAAGGGCCCTACCAAGTCGAGCTCACCGAAGGAAAGCCCTACTTCTATTGCCGCTGCGGGCGCTCGCAGACCCAGCCGTTTTGCGACGGATCCCACAAGGACACGGGGCTCGAGCCCCTGCGCTTCGTCGTGGACCACACGGGCACGTTCAACATCTGCGGCTGCAAGACCACCGACGATGAGCCGTTCTGCGACGGCTCTCACCTCATGCTCTGACGCCGAGCGGCAGCGCGCTTCTGGATGGCGGGGAAGGAAGACGGGGGAGAATGGAATACTTCGTCCAGCAGCTGATCAACGGCCTCACGCTCGGCTCGATCTACGGCCTCATCGCCATCGGATACACGATGGTCTACGGCATCATCGGCATGGTGAACTTCGCCCACGGCGACGTTTTCATGGTCTCGGCCTTCATCGCGCTCATCCTGTTCTTGCTGCTCATGCCGCTGCTCGGCATCCCCGCCATTGGTCTTGCGCTGTTGATCGTGCTGATCCTCGGCATGGCGCTGACGGCACTGTGGAGCTGGGTGGTCGAGCGCATCGCCTACCGGCCGCTCGCTGGGTCGTTCCGGCTCGCCCCTCTCATCTCCGCCATCGGCATGTCGATCTTTTTGTCGAACTTCGTGCAGGTCGTGCAGGGGCCGCGCAACAAGCCGGTGCCGCCCATGCTGAACGAGGTTATCTCCCTGCCGATCGGCGAGGGCAGCGTGACGCTGTCGATGAAGCAGATTCTGATCTTCGTGCTGACGGCCGTCCTCCTGCTGGCCTTCTGGGCCGTCGTGCAGAAGACGCGGCTGGGGCGCGCCCAGCGCGCCTGCGAGCAAGATCGCAAGATGGCGGCGCTGTTGGGCATCAACGTCAATCAGACGGTGTCGATGACGTTCGTGATCGGGGGCGCGCTCGCCGCCGTCGCCGGCCTCATGTTCATGGTCTACTACGGCGTGGTCAGCTTCACGGATGGCTTCACGCCCGGCATCAAAGCGTTCACGGCGGCCGTCCTGGGCGGCATCGGATCGCTGCCGGGCGCGGTGCTGGGCGGGCTCCTCATCGGCCTGATCGAGACCTTCTGGTCTGCATATTTCTCCATAGATTACAAGGACGTGGCCGCCTTCTCCATTCTCGCCATCACGCTGATCTTCATGCCCTCCGGCCTCCTCGGCAAGCCGGACGTCGAGAAGGTTTGAGCTCATGGGGGCCGGCAGCAAGGGCGCGCTGCCGCCCCAAGCGGTTTCGATGAGGGAGCTCATAAAGGACGCGGGCACTTGGGCGCTCGTTACGCTCGGTCTCTCCTTCCCGATCATTGCTTTTCGCACCGAGCAGGACTTCTCCAACCGCCTCGTGCTCGACCCGCGCCCCTGGCTCGTTGTCGGAATTGTGCTCGCCGTGTTCGCCGGCCGACTGTTGTGGCGCTTGGCGCGGCACCCGCAGCGGGCGCGGTTCCTGCCCTTCCCCCGGCTCGACTTCTCCACCGACGGCAAGCGCTGGCTGCCGCGGGCCGGATTGGCGGCACTCCTCATTTTTCCGTTCGTGGCGCTGACGCTCGCCGGGCCCTCGGGGGCGATCAAGTGGGTCGATAATTTCGGCGTGCAGATCCTCATCTACATCATGCTCGCCTGGGGCCTCAACATCGTCGTCGGCCTCGCCGGGCTCTTGGATCTCGGCTACGTCGCCTTCTATGCGGTGGGGGCCTACACCTACGCCATCCTCGCCACCTACGTGATCCCGGCGACGGTGCCGGTGCTGGGACCGTGGGCCTTCTGGATCTGCCTGCCCGTCGCCGGCATGCTCGCCGCCCTGTGGGGCATCATCCTGGGCTTTCCGGTATTGCGGCTGCGCGGCGACTATCTCGCCATCGTGACGCTCGCCTTCGGTGAGATCATCCGGCTCGTGCTGATCAACTGGGTGGCGCTGACCAACGGGTATGCCGGCATCCAAACCCCGCGCATCACCTTCTTCGGGCTGCCCTTCACCACGCGGAGCACCCAGACGACGTTTGCCGACGTATTCCACCTGCCCGGCAGCCCGACCGTCCACCGCTCGATCTTCCTCTACTACGTGATCTTGGGGCTCGCCCTGCTCGTCGCCGTAGTCTCGCAGCGCATGCGCAGGCTGCCGGTCGGGCGCGCGTGGGAGGCGCTGCGCGAGGACGAGATCGCCTGCCGCTCGCTGGGCGTCAACACGGTCAACACCAAGCTCACCGCCTTCGCCATGGGCGCGCTCTTCGGCGGGCTTGCAGGCGCCTTCTTCGGCGCGCGCCAGGGCTTCATCAATCCCAGGTCGTTCGAGTTTCTGGAATCGGCGACCATCCTCGCCATCGTCGTGCTGGGCGGCATGGGCTCGCTCGTCGGCGTCGCGGTCGCCGCGGTGGCGGTGATCGGCGGCATCGAGCTTTTGCGCGAGCTCGACTGGCTGAAAAGCATCTTCGGCAACGACTTCGATCCCGGCCAATACCGGATGCTGATCTTCGGCCTTGCCATGGTGCTGATGATGGTGTGGCGCCCGCGCGGTCTCATCGCCGCGCGCCATCCCTCGATCGTGCTGCACGAGTCAAAGTCCGTCTCGAGTGACCACGTCAAGGAAGGGCACGGCTGATGCGCTGGCTCAGCCAACCGCTGCTCGTCGTCGAAGGCCTCACCATGCGCTTCGGCGGCCTGGTGGCGGTGCGCGACCTGTCGTTCTCCGTCGGCCGCGGCGACATCACGGCCATCATCGGCCCCAACGGCGCCGGCAAGACCACGGTCTTCAACTGCATCACCGGATTCTATAAGCCGACGAGCGGCCTCATCGCGCTTGCCACCAGCGGCGCCGTCGACGCGGGCGCGGTCGCCGACCTCGTGGCCTCGAGCCGCCGCTATCACCGCCGCGACGACACGCAGCACGGCGACGGCCTCTTTCTTCTGGAACGCATGCCCGACTTCGAGATCGCGCGCAAGGCGCGGGTGGCGCGCACGTTCCAGAACATCCGCCTGTTTCCGGGCATGACCGTTCTGGAGAACCTGATGGTCGCCCAGCACAACCGGCTGATGCACGCTTCAGGCTGGTCGCTTCTGGGCCTTATCGGCGCCGCGAGCTTCCACGCCGCCGAGCGCGCGGCGGTCGAGCGCGCCAAGTATTGGCTCGACCGCATCGAGCTTGCCCACCGCGCCGATGATGCTGCGGGCTCGCTGCCCTATGGCGACCAGCGCCGCCTCGAGATCGCGCGCGCCATGTGCACCGAGCCCGTGCTCCTGTGTCTCGACGAGCCGGCCGCCGGCCTCAACCCCAAGGAGAGCGCCGCGCTCAATGCATTGCTGCTCGCCATCCGCCAAGACCACGCCACGTCGCTTTTGCTGATCGAGCACGACATGACGGTCGTCATGGAGATCTCCGACCACGTGATCGTGCTCGAGTACGGGATTGGCATCTCCGACGGCACGCCCGATAGCGTCAAGAACGATCCCAAGGTCATCGCCGCCTATCTGGGCGTGGAGGACGACGAGGTCGCGCAAGCGGAAGCGGAGGTGGGCGCATGAGCACCCCGCTTCTCTCGCTGGAGCGCGTGACGACCTGCTACGGCAACATCATCGCCCTGCGCGACGTCGACGTCACCGTGCCCAAGGGCGAGATCGTGACGCTGATCGGCGCCAACGGCGCCGGCAAAACCACGCTCATGATGACCATCTTCGGCAATCCGCGCGCTCGCGATGGCCGCATCGTGTTCGACGGGCAGGACATCACCGGGCTGCCGACGCACGAGATCGCCCGCCTGGGCATCGCGCAATCCCCGGAAGGCCGCCGCATCTTTCCGCGCATGACGGTCGCGGAGAACCTGCGCATGGGCGCCGAGTTCGCCGGCGCCACCGATTACGACCAAGAGCTCGAGCACGTCGCCGGGATCTTTCCGCGCCTCAAGGAGCGCCTCGCCCAGCGCGGCGGCACGCTGTCGGGCGGCGAGCAGCAGATGCTCGCCATCGCACGCGCCCTGATGAGCCGGCCGAAACTTCTGCTTCTGGACGAGCCATCGCTGGGGCTGGCTCCCCTCATCGTCAAGCAGATCTTCCAGGTCATCGCCGACCTCAACGCGCGCGAAGGACTGACCGTCTTCCTCGTCGAGCAGAATGCCTTTCATGCGTTGCGGCTTGCGCACCGGGCCTACGTCATGGTCAACGGAGCCATCACGCTGTCGGGAACGGGGCGCGAGCTGCTGGCGAGCCCAGAGGTGCGGGCGGCCTATCTCGAAGGCGGCCGCCACTAAGGAGGTGTTCGCATGCGGTACCTGTTGGATCTGGCGCTCGCGAGCGGCGATAAGAGCTTTTACGTCTACCTGCTGGTGACGGTGGCATTGGGCGGCGCCGCGGCGCGCGTAACCGGGTCGGCGATCGCGGCGACCTGGCGCTCGCCCTGGCAGATCCTGGGTGCGGTGTTCCTGCTCGCCTGCGCGGTGCGTTTTTTCCATTACGCGCTGTTTGCCGAGCCGCTTCTGTCGCTGCGCCGCTTTCTCCTCGACTACGGCGTCCTCACCTTGTTCGCCGCATCCGGCTATCAACTGACCCGCGCTCAGCAGATGGTCGAGCAATACCCCTGGGCCTACGAGCGGACCGGTCTCTTATGGTGGCGCTTGAAGGGCAGCTAGCTGGCGCGCGCGGGGATGACTTTTCGCCCGTTTCAGACGAACATGCGCGCTACGCGGCGCCGTGGCACCTTATCTGCCGCTGCATCCAGGCATTTCAACACGAGGTATCCCCATGAGACGAGCGGCATTGGCAGCGATCGCGATCGCGTTGAGTCTTGGACTTGCCGGCTGCGACAGCGGGCCGGCGAAGCTCAAGATCGGCGTCGCCGGGCCGATGACGGGACCGGACGCCGCCTTCGGCGCGCAGCTCAAAAACGGTGCGGAGCAGGCGGTCGCAGACATCAACGCGGCCGGCGGCATCATGGGCCAGCAAGTCGAGCTGCTGATCGGCGATGACGCCGGCGACCCGCGCCAGGGCGTCTCCGTCGCCAACGACTTTCTCGGCGAAGGCGTGCATTTCGTCGTGGGGCATTTCAATTCCGGCGTCTCCATGCCGGCTTCAGAGGTCTACGTGGAGAACGGCATCCTGATGATCACGCCGGCCTCCACCAATCCCGCCATCACGGATCGGGGCCTGTGGAATGTCTTTCGCACGTGCGGGCGCGACGACCAGCAGGGCGCCGTGGCCGGCGCCTATATCGCCAAGCAGTTGCAAGGCAAGAAAGTCGCCATCGCCCACGACAAGACCACCTACGGCAAGGGGCTTGCCGACGAGACCAAGAAGGCGATGAACAATCTGGGTGTGCAGGAGGTGCTGTATGAGGGCGTGAGCGCCAACGAGAAGGACTTCTCCGCGCTCGTCTCCAAGGTCAAGAATTCGGGCGCCGACGTCTTCTACTGGGGCGGCGTGCACACCGCCGGCGGCCTCATCCTGCGCCAGATGCGCGACCAAGGCGTGGAGGCCGTGTTCATGTCGGGAGACGGGATTGCCTCAGACGAGTTTGCAGCCATCGCCGGTCCCGGCGCGGAAGGCACGCTCATGACGTTCGGCCCCGATCCGCAGAAGCGGCCCGAGGCCAAGGAGATCATCGCCAAGTTCGAGGCCCGCGGCTACAAGCCCGAGGCCTACACGCTCTACAGCTATGCCAGCATGCAGATCCTCAAGCAGGCGATCGAGGCCACGCAGTCCCTCGATCCCAAGTCGGTGGCGGAGTACATGCGCACCGGCGCGATCTTCAATACCGTGATCGGCGACATTGCCTTCGATGCAAAGGGCGACATCAAGCAAGTCGCCTACGTCATGTACACTTGGAAGAAGCAGCCCAACGGCCGCATCACCTACGTGCAGAATTGACCCTGCCAAAGCGCCAGCCGCAACGCCGCATGGTCCGGTTGCCCGTCCATCTGCTGACGCTACTGCTCGCGATTGCCGTCGCATCCCCGGCGGCGGCCACCGTACTCATTGGAGCCGCGGGGCCCGCGGAGGGCCCGAACGGCGCGACGGGCGCGGAAATTGCGCGCGGAGCCAAGCTGGCCGCCGATCGCATCAATGGCGAAGGTGGTGTGCAGGGGGAGCCCGTCGAGGTTATCGCAGCGGACGACGGATGCGCGGAGCGCGAAGCGGAAGCCGCGGCCCGCGCGTTTGTTGCGCGCGGAGTCGCCCTCGTCGTCGGCCACCCTTGTGCCCGCGCGGCGATCGCGGCAGCCAAAATCTATGCCGAAGCCGGCGTCATGTTCATCGCCCCGGTGACCCGTCACCCTGCCCTGACGGGGCCGCGCGCAGGACCGACCGTATTCCGGCTCGCCGGCCGCGACGACCGTCAGGGGGCGAGCGCGGGGGCGTATCTGGCGCGCACCTTCGCGTCCAAGCCTGTTGCCGTCGTGCGCGACAGCAGCCTTTACGCCAAGAAACTGGCCGAGGGCGCGGTCGCAGCGCTGAAAAAGGCCGGCCGCAGCGACATCCTTACCGCCACCATCGAGGGTGGGCAGAAAGACTATGCCGGCCTCGTCGCCAAACTCGCCGCGGCCCGCACGGAAGCGCTCTTCTTCACCGGCTTTCCCATCGAAGGCGCCTTGCTCCTGCGCCAGATGCGGGCAGCGGGGCTCGGGACCGTCTTCCTCGGAGGCGATGCGCTCGCAACCCCGCAATTCGTCGAGACGGCGGGTGCCGACGCGACCGGAGTGGGCGCGCTGCTCCCGCATGATGCCGCACGCGCGCTATCGGATGAGGTGGTGCGGGATAAGTTCAAGTCGCAGAGACCGACGGAAACGCTCGTCTCGGCCTACGCTGCGGTCGAGGCGTGGCGCGCAGCCGTCGGGCAAGCGCACGCTCTGTCTGCGACGGCTGCCGGCGCGGCTCTGCAACAGGGCAGCTTTGAGACTGTGCTCGGACCTGTATCGTTCGACGAAAAGGGAGACGCGGACGTTCCCTCTTACGACATCGTCTGGTGGAAGGACGGCGCGTGGCGCCCGAAAGACTGACCGCGGCATCAAGAGGGCAGCCGCTGCCTTGGCAACGGCTGCCCTGCAATCCGTATCGCTGCCGTCGTGGCAGGCCCGCACAAAACCTCAGTCGCGCCCTTGCGACGCGGCCATGCACTCGGCCATCAGGCGCTTCTCGATGAGCGCAAGATCGTCCGGAACTTGGATCCCCGCTTGCCGGTACCGGCGAATTTTCGCCTGCACCTTCGTGTAGCATTCTCGCGGGTCGTCGGTCTGTTCCAGCTCGCTATTGAGCTCGGCAATTTCGCTTTGCATCTGGTTCGGCATCACTCGCCTCGGCCCTCTCGTTCCCTTCCATCCACGTGCCCGGTGTTCCCGCGCATCAACCGCCAACGCTATAAGAGTCCGTTGGCCACGTTTAAGTAACATTCTGTTTCAATAGCTATCCTTTCAAGAGTATCCACTCGATTTCACGAGTCACGTGACAATGTGTCCACAGTGGTTCGTACCAACGAGGCGCGCCATGAGCCGATCCATTGTGGCCTGATTTGGGCATTGCTGTGGATGTATTGCTGCAGCGCACGCTTCCTTTGTGTGCGTTGCAACAGCGCCACGCCGCTGCATGGCCGGCCACACAAAACGCGCGCCAGCCCGGCGACTTAGCTGCACGCGTGCACACCCGCGGCCGCGCCAGGCAATTGAAGCTCC
>CAYUBZ010000092.1:0-8169 GCA_964443205.1 uncultured Hyphomicrobium sp.
CCTACGTCAAGTATTTCGACGGCCTGAAGCCGATCTTCGGCAAGTCGATGATCACCAACGACGGCGCGCTCTGGCAGAAGATCCGCATGCCGCAGCAGCCGGCGTTCCACCCGGACATGTTCGCCGAATACATCCCCTACTTCTTGGCGGCGATCCGCACGAAAATGGAAATTTGGTCGCAACTGGCCAAGTCGGGCGAGTCGGTCGAAATGGTCGAGCAGACTTGGACTCTCGCCGCCGACATGATCTGCAAGGCGCTGTTCGACCGTGACATGCCGTTCAATCCGCACTTCGTCTTCAAGTGCGTGAAGACCTACACCGACGTGATGAACCACAAGGAGATCCGCCTCAAGAAGCAGTCGGGCGAGATCTTCGAGATGACCGAGCAGGACGCCGCCAAGGCCATGCAGGTGTGGGCCAGCGTGCCGCCGGAGGTGCTTGCCGCCGATCCGCGCGAGGCGCGCGAGCGCACGCTTCTGAAGATGATCGAGGCCGCCGTTGCCGATCCCGACATGCCCGAGTTCGACCAGCAGCAGGCGATCGACGAATTAAAGCAGTATCTGTGGGCCGGCACCGAGACGACGGCCTTGACGCTCGCCTGGGCGCTCTACGAGACGGCGCGCCACCCGGAGGCCGCCGAGCGCATCCGCCGGGAGGGCGAGGAGGTCTACGGCGATCGCGAGCCGACGGCGGCCGACTATTCGGCGCTCGCCTATACGCGCGCCGTGATCCAGGAGACCATGCGGATCTATCCGCCGATCTGGGGCCTCATTCGCATCGCCTCGGAAGCCGACGAGATCGGCGGCAAAGAGATCCGCCCGGGCGACCGCATCGTGCTGTTCGCCTACGGCGCTCACCACAACCCGAAGTTCTGGGAGGAGCCAGAGGCGTTCCGGCCCGAGCGCTGGATGGGCGGCGGCGCCAAGAAGCAGGTGAAATACTCCTACCTGCCGTTCGGCGGGGGCAAGCGCTCGTGCATCGGCGGCGCCATGAGCCAGGTGGAGAATACGCTCGCGCTGTCGCTCTTGCTGCGCCGCTTCCGGCCCGAGTACGTCGGCACCGATCCCGCGGGCATCAATGCCACCGTGACGCTGACGCCCAAGGGCGGGCTCAAGTTCAAGATCAGAGAGCTGAGCTAGGCTCAAGCTGCAGTCTCACGCCTTCTCGGGCACGACATCGACGCTGAAGTTTTTCGGGCGGCGGCGCAGGAAAACAAACGCGAGCAGCATCGGCAATGTGACGGACTGGCCGGTCTTGGAGAGGCGCACGTCCCCGCAGGACGCCAGACGCTTGAGCAAATCCCGGGTCGCGAGGAACGTCTGCCAACGCGCACCGAGGCTCCCCCTTGTGCGGCGATTGGCACGGCAAAGGATTGCCGGATGCAGCGACAGGTTCAGATGCGCCTTGTGCCGGCGCACAAAGGCGACGAGCTGCTCGGCGACAGCGAACTCGTGACCCTCCACGTCCATTTTCAGGACGATCCTTCCCGCTGGCTGGGCAAGTGCAGCGCTGATATCGGCGAACGACACGGCCGCAACGTCGATCGACTGCGCCGTGGGATCGCCCAGCGACGAGGTCATCGTGTCGCCGAAACCCGTCTTGGCGAAGAGTTTGAGCGAGCCGGCGGCTCCATCGATGCCGGCATGCCAGACCTCGATGGGCGCACTGTTGAGAGCGACGAGCTCCTTAAGCTCGGCGACGGCGACCGGATCGGGCTCGATGGCGATGACCCGCTTGGCGCGGGCGCCGGCGACCAGCGAGACCGGGCCGATCCAAGCTCCGATATCGATGAAGGTGGTGTCGGCGTCGGTCGTATCGCGCACGAAGCGCAGCGTGGAATCCTCCCAGCCGCCGGCTTCCGCCTTGCGCCAAAACGCCGCGCGATCAGCGTTGCGCGGCGCGACATTGAAGACGTGCCCCCCGAGCGTGACCGTCGAGACGGGCGCCGGTGCGTGACTGGTCGGCTCAGGTGGCATGCGATTACCGGTACTTTCTTAGTGCCCGTCGTGCCATTGCCTGTAGCAACGATCCCCGGCCGCCTCAACCTTGGATGGCGCGGGCCTCGCGCCTTAATTCCCGGCCGTGCGTCAAACGGGCAAAGTAGGCTAGTCTTGGGCCGGCCGGACGTGCGGTCCGGGGAAACGCCTTCAGAAAAAGAGGTGACATGAAATCGAAGGTACGCATCACAAGAGCCGGCGGACTGGCTGTGCTCGCAGCCGCGGCAATCGCCGGCCTGGGTCTCGCGGGGGGCCCGGTCCAAGCTCAGATTCATCCCGATGCCAAGACGGGACACGCACTCGCCAAGAAGCTCTGCTCCGGGTGCCACATCGTCGACAGCAACACCGCGGGCGCCACGGTGTCGGCCGACGTGCCGACCTTCGAGACGATTGCCAACATGCCCGGGCAGACGGCCGAGGCGATCGCCGGCCGCATCGTCATCCCCCACCCGCCGATGCCGCAGATCCAGCTCACGCGCTTGGAGATCGGCGACGTTGCCGCCTACATCCTCTCGTTGCGCAAGGCTGATGCGCCGTAGCGCTACGGCTTGGGCGCGCCGTCCGCATCCGGGAATCCGGCGCGCATGTAGGCGACGATGCGCCAGATGTCGTCGCCCGACAGCTTATCCTTGAAGGCCGGCATCTCGGTGCCGAACTGCTTGCCGCCATCGGAGATGGTCCAGAGCAGATACTCGTCGACCGAGATCGGCCGCCGGATCATGTAGGCGAGCAGTGCCGGCGACGGCGACAGCGCATTGGCCATCTCGCCGTTGCCCAGACCGTTGGACCCATGGCAGACGGCGCAGTTCTTCGCGTAAAGCTTGCGCCCGTCTGCGATTGTCGCGGGCCCCGGTGGAACCGTCGATTGCCGGCCCTCGTAGTCCTTGGGCACGCCGTACTGCATGAACGTCGTATGCCGAAGCAAGCGCACCATCATGCCGCTGGGCATGCGGCCGGGCCCCCACAGCTCGCGCACCATCCAGTCGGGCTGCCAGTAGTCGAAACCGGGCGGCACCGGTGTTGGGTGCTTCGTTTGCGCCATGGCCTCGGGGGCGAGGGCAAAGAGCGCGAGCATTGCGCCGAGCAGGCCTCGCGCGATCGCCCTCCGGCGCAAATGTCCAATGGTCCCCATTGTGCTGTCCCCCATCGGCTCTTTGTGTTGTTGTTTCTACCACGCGTCGGCGCCCCAGGCGCCGGTATCACACACCGCCCGTGTCGCGCTTGGGCACAAGGTACCTCAACTTCACGACGCCGTCGGGGAACGATTCGCTACCATCGAAGGTGAGGGTCGGGCGCACCCGCAAGTCATTGAGCACCGTCAAGCCGGTGCCCAGCAGCACCGGCACCAGAAAGATCTCCACGAGATCGACGAGGCCATCATCGAGTGCCGATTGCATGGTGACCGCGCCGCCGACGATCCAGATATCCCGGTGCGTCGTCTGGCGCGCCTGCTGCAAGGCCTCCCACATCCCGCGCGTGGCCGCCGTGACGCCGAGCGGAACCGGTCCCAGCGGCCTGGAGGTCAGGACGAAGACGGGCTTGCCCCGGTAGGGCCAATCCTCGCCCACCGCGTTGATCAGTTCGAATGTCCGGCGCCCCATGATGAGCGCCCCCACCTCGCCGAAAAACGTGTCGTACCCGTAAAAGCGCGCATCGTACGGCGCCAGCCAATCCACGCTTCCCTCCGCGTCGGCGATGAAGCCGTCGAGGCTGGTGGCAACGTAGAAGCGAACACGTGCCATGGCATGTCCCGGGAAATCCGCGGAAGAAGCACCGCGAACCTCATCCTACAATTTCGTCGGGGCCGAAGATCAAGGCAATCTCGCGGGCCGCCGAGGCGGGGCTGTCGGAGCCATGAACCGAGTTCTGCGGCTTGGAGCGAGCGTAGCGCCTGCGAATCGTTCCCCTTTTGGCCTCCTCGGGATCGGTGGCGCCCATCACCTTGCGGTACTTCTCGATGGCGTTCTCGCCCTCAAGCACCTGGACCACGATCGGTGCCGACGTCATGAACTCGCACAGCGTATCGTAGAATGGCCGCCCCTTGTGCTCGGCGTAGAATTTCTGCGCCTGCGCCAGCGTCCAGCGCACCCGCTTTTGGGCGACGATTCGCAGGCCTGCTTTCTCAATTATGGCGTTGATGGCTCCTGTCAGGTTACGCGTCGTGGCGTCCGGCTTGATAATCGAAAGCGTTTGCTCGATGGCCATCCCTCAAACTCTCTGATTTGTGGATTTTTATTTGGATTGCGGCGGTTTATACCGGCGGGGAGCACCCGCAGCAAGGCGGCAAACCGAAGGCGGCCGTGGACTATAACACTCTGAATGGTACAGGCGATTGACGAGAAGGGGCGTGAAGAACCACATTGACGCCATGCAAGCAGGCCAGCGTGGGCAGGGCGCCTGGGCGCATGCCCCTATGGTCCTGTTGGCTCCCCCAAAATGACAAGAGTATTACATGACCGGTCAGCAGCCTGACATCCAGTGGTACATCGCCCGGGAGGGCAAGCAGCATGGACCGCTGTCGGATGTCGAGATGCGCACTTTCGTCGCGCAGGGGCATCTGAAGCCGACCGATCTGATCTGGCGCCCGGGCTTTGCCGACTGGCGCCCCGCGCCGACGGTGTTCCCATTTCAGCCGCCCGAGCCTGCGCCGCCACCCCCCCGCGCTGCTGTGACGCGGGCCACCGCGCCCGCTCGCGCGCCGTCGGCCTCCCCCGTAGAGCGGTCTTTCGAGCCAGATCGGATTCGTATCGCTCAGGGCGGCGACGCCCTTAGTCCGTCGGAGGGTAGAGGTCGCATCATGGCCGCGGTCCTCGTTCTGGTGCTGCTGGCGGCAGGCGGCGGCTGGTACTTCTGGCAGCACGGCGCCTTCAATTTCCCCGCAGCCAAGCCGGCCGGGTCCACCAAGACCGAAGAGGCCGCGGCACCGCCCGCAGCGCCGGTGCAGACCGCCAACCAGACGGACGCCGCCTCGCCGATATCGGAAGCCGCGGTCGAGCAGAGCGCGCAGGCGCTCGACTCCAAGTTCCAGCGAACGCCGATGTGGACCATCGTCAAGCGCGAGTTCCCGGACTGGTATGGAGAGCGCTTGAAAGAGGCCGCGAAGCTTTCGGCCGAGAACCAGCCGGAATTGGCGATCACCAAGCACTTGGCAGAGGCGCTCGTGGCCTTGCGGCGCCAGCACGCCAAAGAGGCGCTCTCCGCGAGCACCGAGAAGCTCACGGACGTGGCCAACGCTTTTCTCGCCAACCTGAAGTCGCTCGGCGCGCGCAGCGTCGGCGCCTGCTATGGCTTCATCTCGCAGGGCGAGACGGCACCCGTCGTGCTCGAACTGCTGCAGTCCCCCGACCAGGGCGCGGCGGTGCAGGCCCAGATTGCGGCCATCTTCGAAGCCATAGCGGACGGCCGCAAGACCCCGACATCGCACGACCGCGCCCAGAAGGAGGACTACGAGGTGCTCGTGCAACAGCTCACGAAGCTTGGCTGGAAGGAGAGCGACCTGAAGACCTTCTCCAATCCTTCGGCCCTGTCGCACGAGCCGCCCGGACGCGTCTGTCAGATGGTGCAGGATTGGTTCGTGGCGCACCTTGCGGTGCCGGACAAGGCGACGCGGGAGCGTCTCCTGGTCGAGACCTTGAAGCCCGTCGTCTCCGGCTGAGCACGCCCCATGCTGGCCGTCGCAACGAAGGTCATCGTCACCGCCGTCCTGGTGGTGGCCATCGCGGAGGTGGCCAAGCGGAGCACCTTTGCCGCCGCCATCCTGGCCTCCATCCCGCTGACGTCCGTGCTGGCGATGGTCTGGCTCTACGCCGACACTGGCGATTCCGAACAGGTGGCGCAGCTCGCCGGCGGCATCTTCTGGCTGGTGCTGCCGTCGCTCGCACTTTTCATCGCCCTGCCTCTACTGCTGCGCGCAGGCTGGCCGTTCGGGGCGAGCCTGCTGGCCTCCATAGCCCTGACGGTCGCCTGCTACTTCGCCATGATCACTCTTCTGAAGCGGCTCGGCATCGCATTCTGACCGGGCACGCGTGACAGGCCGGGAGCGACCCGCTATGCCCTGCGACCGATGCTGCACATCAACGATCTGACCTTCAGGATCGAGGGCCGGCTCCTCATCGACGGCGCGACGGCGGGCATCCCCACCGGCCACAAGGTCGGCCTCGTGGGGCGCAACGGCGCCGGCAAGACGACACTATTGAAGATCATCGCCGGTGATCTGACGGCAGACAGCGGCTCCATCACCGTGCCCCGCTCGGCACGGATCGGGCACGTCGCCCAGGAAGCGCCCGGCGGCGACGACAGCCTCATCGATTGGGTGCTCTCAGCCGACACCGAGCGCGCCAGCCTCCTGGCGGAGGCCGAGGCCGCGCACGACGCGCACCGCATCGGCGCGATCCACGAGCGTCTCGCCGACATCGACGCGCACGCCGCCCCGGCACGCGCCGCCCAGATCCTCGCCGGGCTCGGCTTCGACGAGGCGACGCAACGGCGTCCCTGCAGCGCGCTGTCGGGGGGCTGGCGCATGCGCGTCGCGCTCGCCGCCATTCTGTTTCTCGAGCCTGAGGTGCTGCTGCTCGACGAGCCGACGAACTATCTCGATCTGGAAGGAACGATGTGGCTCGAAAGCTATCTGCGCACCTATCCGCACACCGTTTTCATCGTCAGCCACGACCGCGATCTTTTGAACCGCGCCGTCGGCGCGATCCTGCATCTGGACCGCGGCAAGCTCACGCTCTATGCGGGCGGCTACGACGACTTCGAGGAGGCCCGGCGCGCCAAGCAGCGGCTCGAATTGAAACTCAAGAAGAAGCAGGACGACGAGCGCCGCCGCATCCAGGCCTTCATCGATCGCTTCAAGGCCAAGGCGACCAAGGCTGCGCAGGCCCAGAGCCGCGTCAAGGCGCTGGCCAAGATGAAGCCGATCGCCGCGCAGCTGGACCAGCGTGTGGCGCCGTTCCATCTGCCCCAGCCCGTCAAGCCGCTGGCGAGCCCGCTGCTGCGGCTGGAGGAGGCCGCCGTCGGCTACGCGGCCGACCGCCCCGTGCTGCAGGATTTGAACCTGAGGATCGACCAGGACGACCGCATCGCGCTTCTGGGCCAGAACGGCAACGGCAAGTCGACCTTCGCCAAGCTCATCGCCGGCAAGCTCGCGCCCAGCGCGGGAAAGGTCTACGGCGCCAAGCGGGTCGACGTCGGCTACTTCGCCCAGCACCAGCTCGACGAGCTGAGGCCCCAGGCGACGCCTTACGATCACCTGCTGGAGCTGATGCCGGAGGCGACGGAGGCCCAACGGCGCACGCGGCTTGGAACGTACGGGTTCGGCGCGGACAAGGCGGACACCAAATGCGCCAAACTGTCGGGCGGGGAGAAGGCGCGCCTGCTCCTGGCGCTCGCCGCCTTCCATGGGCCACATCTCCTAATTCTCGACGAGCCGACCAACCACCTGGACGTCGACAGCCGCGAGGCCCTGGTGCACGCGCTCACCGAGTATGAGGGCGCCGTCATCCTGATCAGCCACGACCGCCATCTGATCGAGGCCTGCGCCGACCGGCTCTGGGTTGTACGTGACGGAACCGTCAAGCCCTATGACGGGGATATCGAGCAATACCGCGCGCAATTGCTCGCCGAGCGCGGCGGCGGGACGCGCCAGCGCGCCAAGGCGAAGGACGATACGGCCCGCAACGAGCGCGCCGAGCAGCGCCGCGCCAACGCCGACAGGCGCGCCAGTCTCGCGCCCTTGAAAAAAACCATGCAGGCGGCGGAGAGATCGGTCGAGGCGATCACCGCCGAGATCGCGCGGCTCGATTCTCTGCTTGCCGATCCGCAACTCTATGCGCGCGACGCCGCCCGCGCGCAGAGCGCCGGCATCGAGCGCGGCAAGCTCGTCAAGCGTCTCGCGCAAGCGGAGGAGGCGTGGCTCGCGGCAAGCGAAATCTACGAGCGCGCGAGTGCGGATGCATCCGACTCCGCGCAGAGCTGACGCCGTCATCGACACGTCCGTGGCGATCGCAAGACGGCTTTGCGTTTATGCACACCAAAAGTGAATTCGCGAATTGAAATAGATGGCGACGCAGCAGCGGGTGTATCACGTTACGCGCGGGAGCTGGCCGCCCGGTCGAAGCGGGGACCGTGCCTGAGCGGCAGAGGGTCGTTCGGGGTTCGACGGCCAGCTCTC
>CAYUBZ010000093.1:0-8102 GCA_964443205.1 uncultured Hyphomicrobium sp.
TGGCGCTCGATGTCGGAGGCCTGGCCGGAGAAGCCGCCCGAGGGCTGGTGCACCATGATGCGCGCGTTGGGGAGCGCGTAGCGCATGCCCTTGGTGCCGGCGCACAACAGCAGCGAGCCCATCGATGCCGCCTGGCCGATGCACAGCGTCGCGACGGGAGGGCGCACGAATTGCAGCGTGTCGTAGATCGCGAATCCGGCGGTGACCACCCCGCCGGGCGAGTTGATGTACATGGAGATTTCTTTTTTGGGGTTCTCCGCCTCGAGGAACAAGAGCTGCATGCAGATGGAGGCCGCCATGTGGTCCTCGATCGGACCCGTCGCGAAGATGATGCGCTCCTTGAGCAACCGCGAGGGCAGATCGTAGCCCCGCTCGCCGCGGTTCGTCTGCTCGACGACCATCGGCCAGAAGGTGTTCGTCAATGTAGCGACCGGATCGCGCATGGTTTTTTGGTTCCTCTGGATCGCAACGGGCGCGTTGTCGTCGAATCGCACGCGGCCCCTCTCCTTATTGGGTAGGCGGACGCTCCGGGGCAAGGCCCGGGGTGCCGCATCCCTCCTGCTCTTTTCTCCTGCTCAAGCCGCCGTGGTGGCCTCCACCTTCTGGAAGAGCTCGTCCTTCGACACCTTTTGCTCCGGCGGCTTGACCTTTTCCAGGACGAAGTCGACGACCTTGTCCTCGAAAATCGGGGCCCGCAGCTCGGCGAGCGCCCCCGGAGTCTTCTCGTAGTACTCGTAGACCGCCTTCTCGTGACCGGGGAAGCGCCGCGCCTGCTCGATCAGTGCCCGGCGCATCTCGTCCTGGGTGATCTTGATCTCGTTGCCTTCCGCGATCTCTCCGATGACGAGCCCCAGCCGGACGCGACGCTCCGCGATGCGCCGGTAGTCCGCGCGCACTTCCTCCTCCGTCTTGCCCTCGTCGGCCAAGGTCTTGCCGGTCTGCTTCAGGTTCTCGTTGACCTGGTGCCACATGGACTCGAACTCGTTGTCGACGAGCGTCGGCGGCAACTCGAAGCTGTGCACGGCGTCGAGCTGGTCGAGCAGCTCGCGCTTGAGCTTGAGACGGGAGGCGGCGTCGTACTCGCGCTTGATCTGCGCGCTGACGAGCTGCTTGAGCGCCTCCAGGCTCTCGGCCCCGAACGTCTTGGCGAATGCGTCGTCGATCTCCGGGCGCACGGGCACCGCCACCTCCTTGACCGTCACGGCGAAGGTTGCGTCCTTCCCGGCCAGCGCTTCGACCGGATAGTCGGCTGGGAACGTGGCCGCGACCGTGCGCTGCTCGCCGGCCTTGGCGCCCTTGAGACCCTCCTCGAAACCGGGGATGAAGCTGCCCTGCCCCAGCACAATCTGCGCGTCCTCGGCGGTGCCCCCCTCGAAGGCCTCCTCGCCGATCTTTCCGATGAAATCGACCGTCAGCCGGTCGCCGGAGCCGGCTGCGTGCGCAGCGTCAGGGTTCCACGCGGTGCCGCGCTCGGCCAGCTCGCCGACCGCCTTGTCGATGGCGTCGGGCTCGACGTCGGCCACCAGCCGCTCCAGCTTGAGCTTGGAGAGATCGGCGATCTCGATCTTGGGCAGCACCTCGAAGGTCAGCGAGTAGGCCAGGTCGGCCTCGCCCGCCAGCACCCGCTCGATCTCCGCCTGGTCCTCCGGCAAGCTCACGTTGGGCTGCATGGCGGGACGCTCGTTGCGATCCGCGAGCGCCTTGTTGCTCGTCTCCTTGACGGTCTCCTGCAGCACCTCGACCATCAGCTGGCGTCCGAACACCTTCTTCAGGTGGGGGACGGGCACCTTGCCCTTGCGGAAGCCCTTGAGCTGCACGCGGTCCTTGATCTCGCCCAGACGCTCGGTGAAGCGGCGGCCGAGCTCGTCGGCGCCGACCACGACCTTCAGCGTGCGCTTCAGACCCTCGTTGGTTGTTTCCGTAATCTGCATTGCTCTCCAACCTGCTGGGCCCTGAATTTGCCAGGCGTGGTGCGGGCGGAGGGACTTGAACCCCCACGGCCGGAGCCACCAGAACCTAAATCTGGCGTGTCTACCAATTCCACCACGCCCGCGCGCCGCCCCAGCCTTGAGCCCAGGCTTGGGGGCCAGGCTTGTGCGCCGACCCGCAGAGCCCCGCTTGTCGCTCGCAAGTCTCGCCTAGCTTAAGGGAACGGTCGGCGGAAGGTATATCTGGCACGGCGGCGTAAAATCAACGCCATTCCCTCGATTGTCCGGGCCTGAGGCGCCGGACGGCCGTCCGGCGGGCTCCCTGGGATCGGTAGATGGGAGCGGTGAATGAGGGCGGTGAATCGCCGCCGGACGGTGCGTCCCGGCCGGTTGCGGGCACTCAGCGCCGCCGCTACCTTGTTTCCTCTCGGCTTTCAAGGAGTCGCCCCTTGCCATTGAGCTCGAGCGTAGCCGCCGCGGTCGGGCGCACGCCCCTCATCAGGCTCCGCCGGGCCTCCGAGGAGACGGGCTGCACGATCCTGGGCAAGGCGGAGTTCATGAATCCGGGCCAATCGGTCAAGGATCGCGCCGCGCTCGGCATCATCACCGACGCGGTCGAGCGGGGGCGGCTGAAGCCCGGCGGCACCATCGTCGAGGGCACCGCCGGCAATACCGGGATCGGCCTCACGGTGCTCGGCAATGCCTTGGGCTTTCGCACCGTCATCGTCATTCCCGACACGCAGGCCAAGGAGAAGAAGGACGCGCTGCGCCTGCTCGGCGCCGAGCTGGTCGAGGTCCCGGCCGTCCCCTACCGCCACCCCGACAACTACGTGAGGTACTCCGCCCGCCTCGCCGAGGCCCTCGACAAAAGCGACAAGGCCGGCGCGGTGTGGGCCAATCAGTTCGACAACACGGCCAACCGCGACATTCACGAGACGACGACCGCGCAGGAGATCTGGGCCGATACCGGCGGTACGATCGACGGTTTCGTCGCGGCCGTCGGATCGGGCGGCACGCTCGGCGGGGTGGCGCGCGGTCTCAAGGCCAAGCGCGCCGACGTCCGCATTGCGCTCGCCGATCCGCCCGGCTCCGCGCTCTATGCGTACTACACCCGTGGCGTGCTCAAGGCGGAAGGGTCCTCGATCACCGAGGGCATCGGCCAGGGCCGCATCACCAAGAATTTGGAAGGCGCGCCGGTCGATACCGCCTATCTCATTCCCGACGCCGAGGCGGTGCGCATCGTCTTCGATCTGATCGCCGAGGAAGGGATCTGCGTGGGCGCCTCCAGCGGCGTCAACGTTGCCGGCGCCATCCGCCTCGCCAAGGAGCTAGGCCCCGGTCACACGGTCGTTACGATCCTCTGCGATCCAGGGACGCGCTACCAGTCCCGGCTGTTCAATCCGGGCTTCCTCCAGTCCAAGTCGCTGCCGGTCCCCGCCTGGCTTGTCCGCGAGCCGCGCACGCTGCCGCAGGTCTTCACCGACCCCGCCGTCGGCTGAGGCCCCAGCTGAGGCCCCCAGCAGAGGCCCAGGGGGACCCGGCGGTCACGCCTTGCGGGCTTCCATGCTTTTGCCTATGTGGCTTAGCAAATAAGGCGCGCCGGCGGAGCGGCACGGCGCGCCGCGAAGAGAGGAACGGAGAGGGACAGTGCTCAATACCGCCAAGAAGTGGATCGTTGAGACGGATTGGCTCGCAGCCCACCTCGACGCTCCCGACCTGATTGTGTTCGATGGAAGCTGGCACCTGCCGGCGACGGGGCGCGACGCGAAAGCGGAGTATCAGGAGGCGCACATCGCGGACGCGCTCTTCTTCGACATCGACGACCTGTCGGATGAGAAGTCCTCGCTGCCCCACATGCTGCCCTCAACCGTCAAGTTTGCGTCCCGCATGAAGAAGATGGGCGTCGGCGACGGCATACGCATCGTCGTCTACGATACGGAAGGGCTGTTCTCGGCGGCGCGCGTCTGGTGGACCTTCCGCGCCATGGGACATGAGGACGTGGCGGTGCTCAACGGGGGCCTCAGGAAGTGGAAGGCGGAGGGGCGCCCGCTCGAGGACGGACCCCCGCGCAAGCGCCCCGAGTGCCACTTCACGCCGCTGATGAACGCCTCGCTCGTGCGCGACATGGACGACATCAAGCAGGTGCTCGCAAAGAATTCCGCGCAGATCGTCGACGCTCGCCCGGCTGGACGCTTCGCGGGCAGCGAGCCTGAGCCGCGTCCTGGCTTGCGGTGCGGCCATCTGCCCGGTGCCCGCAACGTCCCCTCGCAGTCGCTGCTCAATGGCGACGGGACGCTCAAGGCGCCGGCCGAGCTGGCGAAGATCTTCGCCAGCGCCGGGATCGATCCCGCCTTGCCGGTGATCACCACCTGCGGCTCGGGCGTGACGGCCTCCATCCTGTCGCTGGCCTTGGCCGTGCTGGGGCAGACCAACGCGGCCGTCTACGACGGAAGCTGGGCCGAGTGGGGCGCCGACAACGGTCTGCCGATCGAGACCGGCCCGGCGGCGTGAGGCTGACGCGCGGCTAGCCGGCGGAGCGGATCGGCTTCATGCGCCGCGGCCGCCTCGGACGCGCGCCGACCTCGACGATTCTTTCGGCCGACGGCTTTGTCTTCGCCTTCTCGGCAGGGGGGCGCCGCGGCTTCGTCGTCCGCCGGTAGAGGTCGTAGGCTTCGGCGATCTCCGCGGCACTCCGCGGCTCGGCAAGCCAGAAGCCCTGCACCTCGGTGAACCCTTCCTTGCGCGCGACCTCCAGCTGCGCCCGCGTCTCCACGCCTTCCGCCGTGGTCGCAATGCCGAGGCTCGCTCCAAGCTGCGCAACCGCGCGCACGATCGCCAGCGATTCCTCATTTCCCTCGGCGAGGCCGGCGATGAAGCAGCGGTCGACCTTCAGCTTGTCGAAGGGAAAACTGCGCAGATAGTTGAGCGAGGAGAACCCGGTCCCGAAATCGTCCATCGCGATGCGCACGCCCAGGTCGCGCAGCTGATGCAAGGTGGCAAGCGTCGTCTCGCGGTCCTGCAGCAGCAGCGACTCGGTGATCTCCAGCTCCAGCCGGCTCGCCTCGACGCCCGAGGCGGCAAGCGCGCTCATGACGATCTGCACCAGGTTGCGGGAATTGAACTGCACCGGCGAGAGGTTGACCGCCAGCCGGATCTGCCGCGGCCACTTGGCGGCCTCCGCCAGCGCATGGCGCAGGGCCCACTCGCCCATGGGCACGATGAGCCCCGTCTCCTCCGCCAGAGGGACAAAGTCGCTGGGCGCGATCATCTTCCCGTCCGCAGTGCGCCAGCGCAGAAGCGCCTCGAAGCACGAGATCTCGTTGCGCTTCAAGTTGAGCAGCGGCTGGTAGTAGAGTTCGAGCTCGCCGTTGGCCAGCGCGCTGCGCAGGTTGCACTCGAGCTCGTGGCGCGCCCGCATGCGCGCGTCCATGTCCTTCTCGAAGAACCGGTATTGTCCGCGCTCCTCCTGCTTGGCGCGATAGAGGGCCAGGTTGGCGTTCTTGAGCAGCTGGTCCGCCTCGGTCCCATCGGCCGGCGCCATGGCAATGCCGATGCTGGTGCCGACAACGACTTGGAAGTGCTCGCCTAGCACGAACGGCTCGGTCATTTTGGCGATGACCGCCGCAGCGAGGTCGGTCACGTCCGCCGGCGAGCTGGCCGGATATTGCACGATGACGAACTCGTCGCCGCCGGTGCGGGCCACCATGCCGATCCCGTCGGCGACATGGCGCAGGCGCGCGGCAAAATCCTGCAGGAGCTCGTCGCCGATGGCATGACCGATCGCGTCGTTGACCTCCTTGAAGCGATCGAGATTGAGGCAGTGGACCGCGAGGATCTCCCTGGGACGCATGCGCTCGAGCGTCTCTTGCAGCCGCTCGCGCACCAGAACGCGATTGGGAAGATCGGTGAGACCGTCATGACGGGCCAAATGCTCGATCTTCGCCTGGGCTTGCCGCCGCTCGGTAATGTCCTCGTGCGTGCAGACCCAGCCGCCGCCAGGCATCGGCACGTGCACCGTCGCGATGGAGCGGCCGTCGTTCATCTCCTGGACCGCATAGCTCGCGGTGTCGACGTAAGCGGTGCGCTCCGACAGATACGCCTCCGGGGACGCCCCGCCCCAGAGGCCCTTCTCGATGCGCCGCTCGACGATCTGGCGCCGCGTGGTCCCGGGTTTCACGTCCTCCGGTGAAAGGCCGTACAGCGTCGCGTAGCGCTCGTTGCACACGACGATCCGCTGGTCCTTGTCATACATGCTCAAGCCCTGCGACATGTGCCTCAAGGCCGTATCGAGCATCAAATTGCGTGAACGCAGCTCCTCCTCGCGCTCCTGCAAGACCTTGTTGCGGCGCTGCAATTCCTCCTCGACCGCACGCCGCTCGGTTAGGTCGTGAATGGCATAGACCTCGTCGCCCAAGCTCAACTGCTGATGCACCACCTTGACGGGAACGAGCGCGCCCGAAGCGGTGCGCAAGGACGCCTCCCCGCACGCATCCAAGTCGATCTGCCGGTCGAGCAGCTCACCTTCGACGCGCCGCCCGACGAGGTCGTGCGGCGCCACGCCACACAACTCGGCAATGCGGTGATTGGCGTTGATAATGCGCCCCGCCTTCACCACCACGACGCCGTCGGTCGCGGTGTCGACGAGCTGCTGCATGATCTCCATGTTGTCGTTCCTGGTCTGCCGATCGATCAGCATCGACACCACGCCGAGTATCAGCACGACCAGCACCGTCCCCATGACGACCGCCGTCAAGATCCAATGGCGCGGGACGTCCGGCGTCGCGGCGATCGAAGGATCGGAGACGACGTGCGCCGCGCTCATGGAAAGATAGTGCAGGCCGAGGAAGGCCAAGGTGAGCAGAGCTGCCGCGCCCCAGATGGCGGGGGCACCCTTGAACCGATAAAAAGCGGCTATCCCCGCCGCGCTGAAGCCGACGCCCACGCCGACCGAGGCGAGGACCAGGGGGAAGTCCCACTCCAATACACCAGGAACGAAGAGGGCAAACATGCCAAGATAGTGCATGAAGCCCATGCCGGATCCGATGATGGCGCCGCCCGCCACGGGATGCCAACTCGTCCCCCGCGCCGCGAGCACAAGGCCTGCGCACGTGAGCAGCACGGCGACGAGAAGGGAGACAATCGTAATCTGCCAATCGAAGGCGATCGGAACGTCGATCTCATGCGCCAGGACGGCGACGAGGTGCGCGGCCCAAAGGCCGAACGCGCTCGAGATGCCGGCCAGGACGATCCAGCCGACCCGGCGCCCCGCCCGGCCTTTGCCCGCATGCCGGAAAAGGCTGAGGGAGACGAAGCAAGCCGCCATAGCAAGCGCGATCGCCAAAAGGGCGAGGCGGACATCCGGTTGCAGAGAAAAGTCAATCGGCGGCTGATCCACCTGGGGCTCCCAGCACAACTCCGCGCGCAGCGGTAGCAATACTGTTTCAATATCCCGTAAAAGGCGGAACACGGACGGTTGCAATGCGAGGAAATAGCGGCTCTCACACCAGAAAAACCGGCGGCCAATACTCTATCGGGTGCCTACTCAACTTAAGGCATTGACCGCTGTACTGCGAAGGATAGTTGTTTGCGCCCAAACTCCCTCGCCGGCAGCCAGCGAGGACGATCGTTTGCGGCGCTGTGAAATCCTTGGTGAGCCCGGATGGGATCGAACCATCGACACCCTGATTAAAAGTCAGGTGCTCTACCGCTGAGCTACGGGCCCCAACGAGGCGTGCTTGTAGGCGGCAGGGCTGGGCCGGTCAAGGCAACCGCGCCCGCGCCATCAAGCCGGCGCGCGCCATGCGCGGCACGCAGGCAATCGTTGCGAAATGATCCCTCGGCCAGGGTCGGCCGATGCGTTATGGAAACGCGCCATGGACGACAGGGTTTCAAAAGCGGCGGCCGCGCGCTCCGGCACGCCGGCGTACCGCAGACCCGCGGAGCGCCCCGGCGACCGGCTCAAGGCGGTCGGCTACCTGCTGGCGGCGCTGATCCTCTTCTCCGGGCTCGACAGCTCCGCCAAATATCTCGCCACGCAATCCGACTTGCCCATGGTGCAGATCGTCTGGGCGCGTTTCGTCGGCCAGTTCCTGCTGATGCTGACCATCTTGAGCGCGCTTCCCCTCTCAACGCTGTTCGCCACCCGCAAGCTGGGGTGGGAGCTGTTGCGCTCCT
>CAYUBZ010000094.1:0-8056 GCA_964443205.1 uncultured Hyphomicrobium sp.
TTTAAGTCGCAGGCTTCTTGCGCCCGCGCTCCCTTTTTCGCATGCCCTCGGGGGCCACGCCCCGCGAGGCCAAAGGCGCGCGCCGCTCACGCGCCCTTGGCGAAATCCTCGATCGTGGTCGCGGGCTTGCCCAGATCGTGCCACGCATCGGCCGCGCGGAACTCCTCGGGGTAGCGCAAGACCGTGCGCATCATGCGCGCATTGAACCCAATCGGCCGCGAGACCCACCCCAGCGCAGACATGAGCGCCAGCGGCACCGTGACGACGCGCAGCGGCTCTGGCCGCGCCCGTGCGTAGCGGAAGGCGGCCTCCTCATACGTCATCGGCTCGGGCCCTTGGATGGCGTACTCGCGGTTTGCTGCCTCTGCGATCTCGAACGCGCGCGCCACCTGATGGCCGAAGTCGCGCCCGGCGATCCAATAGTTGCAGTAGTGGCCGGTGCCGATCATCACCAGAGCGCCGCCCATGATGTGGCGCTGCGGCAGCGTTTCCATGAAATTCGACGGATAAAAAATCGTGTAGGGAATGCCGCTGCTCTTGATGCGCTTAATCGCTTCGCGCCACACATCGAGCACCCACCAATCGCTATCCTCACAGTCCTGGATCATCGCCGACAGATAGCCGATGCGCGCAATCCCCACCGCGCGCGCGGCGGCGAGAATATGCGCGAGCCCCTGCGCCTCGGTGTGAAAATCCCCTTGGCGCTCGCCCGGCGCGACGGAGAGGTTCAAGTAGAGCCCCTCTTGGCCCTCGAGACCGGACCGCAGGCTCGCCTCGTCGCGGACATCGGCGGCGAGCACGGTCGTGCCGTGCGGCAGCACGCGCTTGGCGGTGAGCGGATCGCGCACCAGCGCCGTGACCTTGAAGCCCGCATCCACCAGCGCGGCAGTGACGGGACGGCCCAGCATGCCGGTGGCGCCGATGACGGCGATCTTTCTCATGGCACCCGCCCGCTGCGGTCGCACCACCAGTCGTCGAGCGCCATGGCCATGGTGACCGCGCGCGCGCCGATGGAGCGGAACGGCTCAGGGGGGATGGGGAACGAGCGGCGGTTGACGAACCACAGCTCGCTGAGCTCGGTTTGCCGCTCGAGGATGAGATCGCGGATGATGCGGCCGTTCATGTGGGTCATGGCGACGCCGTGCCCGGTGCAGCCGACCGCGTACACCGCGCCGCCGTCGTCGAGCCTGCCGATCTGCGGCGTGGAATCGGAGGTGACCGAGAAGGCGCCGCCCCAGCGGTGCGTGGTGCGGATGCCTTTGAGCGCGGGAAACGTCGCGCCGATGAAGCGTTCCAGATGCGCCCACGCTTTGGGCGAAGCGTCGTGGTGCATGCGCCCGGCGAACGGTATGCGCCCGGGGCCGCCGCCGGCGAGGATGCGGTTATCGGGAGTGAGGCGGCAGAAATGCATGAAGTTGCGCCCATCCTCGATGCCTTCGCGCCCCTGCCAGCCGATGGCGGCGCGCTGCGCTTCACTCAGCGGCTCGGTGACGACGATATAGGCGAAAGCGGGGAGCTGCTTGGACCGCAGGCCCGGGATCTGATGCGTATAGCCGTTGGTGGCGTAGACGACCTTGTCGGCGGTGACCACGCCGCGGGGTGTGGCGAGCCGGTAGCGCCCGCCCTCGCGGCGCACGCTCGTGACGCGCCGGCCTTCGTAGAGGCGCGCGCCCTTGGCAAGGGCGAGCCGGCGCAGGGCATCGAGCCACTTGACGGGATTGAGCAGCCCGCAGCCCGGCTCGCAAGCGCCGCCCAGAAATGCCGGCGAGTGCACGCGCGCGGCGAGCTGCTCAGCATCGAGCCACTGCAGATCTTCGACGCCGAGCGACCGGAACACGTCGATCTCCTTGCGGATGCGGGAAACGTAGCGCGGTGCCGTCGCCACCTTGAGGAATCCCGAGCGCTCGTAGTCGCAGTCGATGCCGTGCTCGGCGATCATCGCCTCCAGCGCGGCAATGGCGCTCACCATGTAATCGTGGGCTTGGCGCACGCGCTCAGGCCCGTGCCGCGCCATCATCGACGCGAGCGAGGCGCCGAACAGCGTCATCACGAAGCCGGCGTTGCGGCCGCTGGCGCCGTAGCCGGCGGTTTCGGCCTCGAGGATCGCCACGTCGAGGCCCGGCTCGGCGACTTTCAGATGATAGGCGGCGGCGAGCCCGGTGTAGCCGGCGCCGATCACGGCGACGTCGACCGAAAGATCGCCGGAGAGCGGCGGCGCGACGTCCCTGCGCTCCCTGCTCAACCCCCAGAAGTTGCCTCCGGCTGCGCGCGCCTCAGCGCTCATCCCGTCACCCGAGCGTCCGATCGATGTTGGGAAATGCCTAAAGTGATCGCTGCCCCATGCGGGCACGCCCCTTGTAGCATGGCGCCAAAGCGCGACGCGACTGTGGAGTTGCAAAGGAAAACGGCGCACCTTGGCAGGAGCGCCGTTTCGCAAGATCGCGATATTTGCTTAGGCGGCGATCGGAAGGGCCGGCACCGCCTTGGCGGCCAGCTCGCCGACGATGGAGTCGAGGAAGGCGCGGGCCCGCTCGACCACCACGTGACGCTCCTTGTCGAGGGTCACCATGTGGTAGCTGTCCTCGAGCACGACCATGTCGACCTTGCCGCTGAGCTCGCCCTGCAGGTAGACGGCGTTGTTGAGGGCGGCGTAGTCGTCCTGGCGCGAGTGCACGATCAAGGTGCGCTGGCGCACGCGGGGCAGGATGTTGATCGCGGCCTTGACCATGCGGCGGTGCTCCAGAACCATGGTGGCGGGCACGCCCGACTTGCCGTACTCGGGCGAGCTCTCGAGCGCCTGCTTCACGAACTGGCGCACGCGCGGGCACTTGATGCCGAGCGACTCCGCATCGGGGAAGGTCATCATCTTGGCAACCCGGCGGCTGTGGCACAGGTTGAACAGGCGCATGGTCCAGGGCATGGCCCAGCCGTTGATCCACAGGGTCGGCGAGAAGAGTGCAACGCCCTGAACCTTGTCGGGCTGGCGGGCGGCGAGGTGCAGACCGAGGATGGCGCCCATGCACAGGCCGCCGACGATCACCGTGTCGCACTCCTTGCGCAGCTCGACGAGAGCCGCGCGGGCGCTGCGGTACCAGTCCTGCCACTTGGTGTCACCGTCGGTGGCGCCGCCGTGGCCAGCGAGCTGGGGTGTGTGAACCGTGTAGCCGGCCTTGTTGAGGCCCATGGCGACGAAGCGAACCTCGGCAGGCGTGCCGCCCAGGCCGTGGAGCAGGAGAACGCCGGCCTTACCGCCTTTGAAGCGGACCGTCGTATCCTTGGCGGGCACCTTGAGCGTCTCGACCTTGGCAGTCTGTGTGGCGGCGGCGGTCATGGGTCAGTCCTCTCTCGTTCGTTGCAGAGGAGGTTAGGCGCCGGCCGCCGGGGGCGCTGTTCCGCGCGTGACTCGCCCGAAAAAACTGATAACTGACTGATATTGCATACTATTATCTGACGGAATTTTCCGGGTGACGCGCCTCTGAGCGGCCAAGGCAGCGCCTACGCCGGCCGGGGCGCGGGGAGACCAATTTGATTAGCGTTGGAGAGCCGGATTGGTGCCGCCGGCCTGGTGGCGGCGGCCTTGCCGGGACCGGCCAAAAAGCCCGGCACGGCACAACAGGCGCGCCCTGCAGGAGCGGGCGGCGGCGCGAAAGCGCTTCGGTCTAGTTGGGCCTCAGTTCGACTCGCCGGGCGCGGCTTCCGTCACAGCAACCTTGGCGTGCGCCTCCCAGATCAGGCGCTTGATGACCTCGCCCCGCGAGGGAACCGTCGGATGGGCGCGGCGAAGGTCGTCCAACTGTTTAAGGGTGTCGGTATCGAGGCCGACGGAAACGATATGGTCCATGAGCGTGATCCTTCCGGTGACGGTTTGGAGCTATGAGCTCCCCTGAGTATGGCGGCACCCGGAGGAGACCGCTGTTCCGTGCGTGACGCCGATCAAGAGCCCCTCATGAGCCGGACGAAGAGCTGCCCCGCATGGGACGCGAGCGGCGGGTTGAGCGCTGCCAACATGGCAAGGACGACCAAAACCCCGACGGCTACCGACTGGAGGCCCCTGCGTGCCCGGCTCTCCGGCCTCGCCGACGCCGCCGTGCCGGCGCTTCCCAGTGCGCCGATCTGCAGAGCATAGGCCTGCTGAGCACGCGCGACGCCATCGACGATCCGCGCCTGGAGAATGCCGCCCGCAAGTCCCGTGAGCGTTCCGATCACCATGAGGCTCGCAGCGTCGTAGACTGTGCTCTCCGTGGCCGCATCACCTGCATAGCCGCAGATCACGCTGGCGAGCAGCAGCCCGAATGCGCCCATCACGAGGAGCGCTGCACCCACACCCGAAGCCCGCTGCGGCCAGGCAAAGGCCCTGCTCCTTCGATAGACGAAATACTGCACATACGGGATGACGACGAGATTGAGGATCGGCACCACCATGAACAGCGCCGAATACGGCGCCCGCACCCGGCGCCCGTTGAAGAAGTTGATGTTCGCTATGGCGCGATAGAAGAAGAAGAGCACGCCCCCGATCGTCGCATAAAGGCCCGCCACGAAGACGGCGACGACGACGAGCAGCGGCGTGGGTCCGAGCAGATCGGTTTGCCAATCGTTCTTCTGCAGATGCTCTAAGAACGGTTTGCCGATGACCGAAACCGCAATGAGCGCCTCGAGTACCGGCGAGACCAAGGCGAGCGATCTGAAGGAATTTTGCTTTGCAGAGAGAGTGCCGTCGGTGAGGAGTGGCCGGCCGGTCAGCAGCAAGATCAGGACGCCGGCCGCGAGCAGCATGAGCGGCAGTTGTCGTGCAATGATCTCCCCCACGCGCGTGCCCCATCGTACCAAATGCCAGCCAACAACCGCATGTCCAAGCTAGGCTGTGACCAACGCGGCGTCCATCGCCATCAGCGCTTGCCGGCAAGCACGTGGCTTTGCACGCCGTGCGCGGAGAGCTTGGGCCGCAGGCTCGAGATGGTCCCCGAGTTGACGCCCGCCCAGCCGATCTCGCCCGACAGCCGCCCGTACTCGATCTTGGGGCAGCGGTTCATGACGACCTTGAGCCCGGCCGCTTCGGCTTCCGCCGCTGCCTCATCGTTGCGCACGCCGAGTTGCATCCAAAGGACTTTGAGCGCGAGTTTGTCCTTCAAGGCGATCGCCTCGCGGGTGATGGGAAGGGCGGCTTGCGCATTGCGGAAAATGTCGATGACGTCGACGGGGCCCGGCACGTCGGCGAGCTTGGCGTAGACGGGCTGGCCCAAGATCTGCTGCCCTGCCGCGCCGGGATTGACGGGAATGACCTGATAGCCCTTGCCGATGAGGTACTTCATGGCGAAGTAGCTCGGCCTGTGGGTGTTGGCGCTGGCGCCCACGAATGCGAAGACGCGCGCCGAGCCCAAGATCTCAGCAATGTCGTCATCGCTGTAGCTGTCGTGGTTCATGCCTCGTCCGGGCCCATATCCAGCTCGACGCGGCCATCCGAGCCGAGCTTGAAATATGGATTGTAGGCGACCTCCCACAAGTGGCCATCGGGATCGGCGAAGTAGCCCGAGTAGCCGCCCCAGAACGCCTTGCCGGCCGACTTGATGAGCTTGCCCCCGGCCGCGACCGCCTCTGCCAGCGCTGAATCGACGTCGGCCTCGCTGCGCGCATTGTGGGCCAGTGCCACTCCAGAAAAGCCAGGCGTGCTGTCCTCGACCGTGGCGTCCTCGGCGAGAGGCCCTCGGCCGTATAGCGCCAGCACGATGCCACCCGCGTCGAAGAAGGTGACGGACTCCTGCGACGCCCGACCTGCCTTGAAGCCCAGCGCCTCGTAAAAGGCGCGCGCGCGCGCAATGTCCTGCACGCCAAGCGTGATGAGCGTCAACCGCGGTTCCATCCCTTAGCTCCCCGGTGCGCGCCTCAGCGACCCTTCCATTCGGGCTTCCGCTTGTCCAGGAACGCGGCTATCCCCTCGGCCGCATCGGCTGCCATCATGTTCTCGACCATGACCTTGGAGGCATAGGCATAGGCCTCGCCGAGCGGCATCTCGATTTGCGCGTAGAAGGCAGCCTTGCCGATCGCAACCGTGGCGGGTGACTTCTCGGCGATCTTGCCAGCAAGCGCCATCGCCTCCTCCATCAGCCGATCCTGCGCGACGACGCGATTGATGAGGCCGTAGTCGGCGGCTTGGGCCGCGGGCAGCATCTCGCCCAGCAGCAACATCTCCATCGCCCGCTTGCGCGCCACGTTGCGCGCCAGCGCCACCATCGGTGTCGAGCAGAAAAGCCCGATGTTGACGCCCGGCGTGCAGAACTGCGCCTCCTCGGCGGCGACGGCCAGATCGCAGGTGGCGACCAGCTGGCAGCCGGCCGCGGTCGCGGTACCCTGCACGGCGGCGATGACCGGCTTGGGGCACGCAACGATCGCCTGCATCATGTCGGAGCAGCGCGCCATCGTGTGCTCGAAGAAGGCAAGACCGTAATCGGCGTCGGCGCGGTGCGTGGTGAGCTCCTTGAGGTCGTGACCGGCGGAGAACACGGGCCCCTTGGCGGCGAGCACGATCGCGGCGACACCGGGCTCGCGCGCCAGCTCGACGACGGCCAAGTGGAGCGCGTCGATCATGGCAAGCGACAGACTGTTGCGCGCCTGCGGCCGGTTCATGGTCAGGACCGCCACGCCCGCGCGCGGACGCTCGACGAGCAGCGCTGGCCCGAGCTCCTCGGCAACCGTGGTATCTGATCTGTGCTCTCGCATCGCCTCTAATTCGTCTCCTCGATCCGGCAGGCGCTACTCTAGCGCCTTTTCGATCTCTTCCCGATGCGCCTTGACGAGCTCCACGTTCTCCTGGTGCTCCAGCGGCGGGGTCGTCTTGATGGCCTCGGTCAGCTCCTCGACGAGCTGCTTCTTGTCGTCTTCGGGGATCGAGTCGTCCCCTTTCACGTCCTCCAGCTCCTTCTTGAGCGCCTCGACCGGTTCGGTGAACTCACCCGATTGCGAATCCAACCCTGCCATCACGATCGAGATATTGGCAGCCACGTCGTCCAGCTCGCGGAAGCTCGCAAACCCGTGCTTCTTGGCGATGCCGTCGAGCTCGGCCTCCAGAGCCGGGTCGGGCTTGTCGCTGGCCTCCTGCAGCTTGCCGGCAATGGCCGCCAGATCGGGCTGCGCGGAGATGAAGCTCGTTACCTGCGCTTCCGTGAGCTTGATCTGCTTTAAGGGCTCCGGGGGAGCATCCTGCGCAAAAGCCACCGGGCCAGCGAACACCACGCCCAACATCAGACCGATCGCATATGCCCTCAACATCTGCAATGCGTGCTCCATGGCGTGACCTCTCCCATTTTGATTTTGGCCCGCCGGTACGGGCTGCGCACGTGATGCCGACCACGATTTTGCGACCGATTTCCGGCCGCAACGCACTCCGCGATGGCGAGCACTTTCGAGCCCCGCGCATCTTCTTCACCAACTTCACGGGTCCCGCAACCCGCATGGCGGGGAGGGCGACGGCGCCCACGGTGCGGAGGCAATATATTACCTCGTTGCGGTATTATTTTACCGTATGCCGCAACCGACTGATATGGCTTGGAATTCTTAAGCAGGCCCGAGAATTCATTGACACGGCTACGCCGATTTGGTTTGAAGACGCGCCCCGGGTCGCCGCGAATGGCCCCAGCAATGGAGCACACACGATGAAGACCTACGTCGCCAAACCCGGCGAGGTGGACAAGAAGTGGATCCTGATCGACGCCAACGGCCTCGTCGTTGGGCGGCTGGCCGCCCTGATCGCGACCCGCCTCAAGGGAAAACACAAAGCCATCTACACGCCCCACGTCGACTGTGGTGACAACATCATTGTCATCAACGCCGAGAAGGTCATCTTCACCGGCGATAAGCACACCGACAAGATTTACTACCGCCATACCGGCTACCCCGGAGGCATCAAGGAGACCACGCCGCGCCGGATCCTCGAAGGCAAGTTTCCCGAGCGCGTCGTCGTCAAAGCCGTAGAGCGCATGCTGAGCCGCGGCCCCTTGCAGCGCAAGCTGATGCGCAATCTCAAGGTGTACAAGGGGGCCGAGCATCCCCACGCCGCCCAGAA
>CAYUBZ010000095.1:0-8042 GCA_964443205.1 uncultured Hyphomicrobium sp.
ACGGTGAACGCGGTCCTGCCGGGGCCGACGCGCTCCGACGGCGTGGAGGACTTCGTCATGACCCTCGCCAAGGAGGCGGGACAAACTCCGGACGAGTACGCCAAGAGCTTCGTCAAGACGCTGCGCCCTACCTCGCTGCTTGAGCGTTTTGCCAGTGTCGAGGAGGTCGCCAACATGGTCGTCTACGCCGCCTCGAAGGAAGCCTCTGCCACCAACGGCGCAGCCCTTCGGGTCGACGGCGGCGTCGTCCGTTCGATCGCATGAGGGTGCTGGTCTTAAACAGCGTCTCTGCGATCCAGGAACATGAACGCAGCCTGTAATTGGCGTTCAGAACGAGTTCAATCCCCCTCCGCCATTCTCACCTCGTCAATCAGCGACCTGCTCCACCAGGGGCCAGGCCGCACAACCGAGGAAGAAGTGGATCATGAAGAAGATTGCTCTCATCGCCACGACGCTGCTGATGGCGACCACGGTCGCCGCGTCGGCCGCCGGCATCGACGCGGTGCAGTCGCACCAGGCAAATCGCATCGAGCACGGGCGCCAGACCGGCAAGATCACGTGGACCGAAGGTCTGAAGCTGCGCGCCGAGCAGAACAGGATCGCCAACAAGGAGGCGGCGCTCCGCTCCGACGGCTACCTGAGCAGGTCCGACCGCCGCAAACTGCGCGTGATGCAGAAGGCTGCCTCCAAGCACATCGCGCAGGAGAGCCACGACGGGTGGCGCCGCGTATGGTGGCTGCCGCGCGTCGGCCTCTGAGGCCGCAAGGATCCTCCATTGCTTGCCCTCCCTCCTGGGCCGCCGCAAGGCGGCCCTCTTTTTTTCCGCACGCGCCGGCGCCCCGCTCCGGGGCATCCGTTAGGCAAATGGTAAGGCGTCGACCGTAGTCTGACCCGCAGGATTTGCCAGTCGATATGCGGGGTTGCAGATGAGCGCGTTGAGGTCAGTTCCGGTGGACGAGATCGTTCGGAGGGGCAGCATAAAGGACGTCGATGTTCTGAGGCTGCGGAGCGTTTTTCACAGTGACGGCATGATCTCGGCCGAGGAGGCCGAGGCGCTGTTTCGGCTCAACGATTCTTGCCCGATCCAGGATCCGGCCTGGCCCGAGTTCTTCATCGAGACGGCCACCGACTACCTCGTCAATCAGGCCGAGCCGGAAGGCTATCTCACGGCCGACGACGCCAAATGGCTGATCGCGCGCGTGTCCAGCAACGACGCGATTGCCCGCAAGACCGAGCTCGACCTCGTCGTGAACGTGCTCGACAAGGCGCGCTGGTCACCCGTCAGCCTCGCCCGTTTTGCGCTTGCCCAGGTGCGGCGCGCCGTCGTCGACGGCGACGGCCCCTTGCGCGCGGGCCAGCCGACCGAGAAGGGTAAGATCACCGAGCCAGAGGTCGAGCTGGTGCGGCGCATCCTTTATGCGTTCGGCGGCGACGGCAACATCGCCGTGACGCGGCCCGAGGCGGAGGTGCTCTTCGACATCAACGATGCCATCACCGATCCGGAGGCCAATCCGGCCTGGACCGACCTCTTCGTCAAGGCGGTCGCCAACGTCGTCATGGCGGCCTCGGGGCAGGCCGTACCGACGCGTGAGGAGGCGATGCGCCGCGACCACTGGCTGGTGGAGCGGGGTGAGCTGTCGCCGCGCGCGCTGCTGTCGGCCATGGTGACGTCGAGCCTCAACGCGGTGCGGGACGCCTACCAGGAGCAGTCATCGGAGGAGCGGGCGCTCGCGCGCCTCGAGCACCAGCGCATCGAGATCATCACCAACGAGGTGATCACGCAGGCGGAGGTGGCATGGCTTTGCGACCGGATCGGTCGCGATGGACGCTTGACCGCCAACGAGGCGGCACTCGTCGCCTACTTGAAGAAAGAAAGCCCCAACATTCATCCCGACCTGCAGGCCGCGGTGGAGCGGCTCGCGCACGCGGCCTGAAGCGGACGCTCTCCGCGTCTGCGGCGTCCAGCGACGATTTGGCGTGGTTTGCGGCACCGGCCAAGGCTAATCTTGGCCGGTGCGGGCCAGACCACTGCGCTTCGCCCAGTTTACGGCGCCGTACGGGCCGTCTAGAACGGCTAACGACGCAATCGACCGGCGCCCTCCCAGGGACGCCCGGCCAACTGGGCCACAACGGGCAATGTTCAAAAAGATCCTGATCGCGAACCGTGGTGAGATCGCTTGCCGCGTCATCAAGACCGCGCGGAAAATGGGCATCAAGACGGTGGCGGTCTACTCGGACGCCGATCGCGACGCTCTGCATGTGGAGATGGCCGACGAGGCGGTGCACATCGGGCCGCCGCCGGCAGCCGAGTCCTACCTGGTGATCGACAAGATCGTGGAGGCCTGCCGCGCAACCGGCGCGGAGGCGGTGCATCCCGGCTACGGCTTCCTCTCCGAGCGCGAAGCCTTCCCCGTGGCTCTTGCCAAGGCCGGCGTCGTCTTCATCGGGCCGAACCCCAAGGCCATCGCCGCCATGGGCGACAAGATCGAGAGCAAGAAGGCGGCCGCCAGGGCCAAGGTCTCCACCGTCCCGGGCTCCATGGACGAGATCGCCGACGCGAAGCAGGCGGTCAAAATTGCCGAGGAGATCGGCTACCCGGTGATGATCAAGGCCTCGGCCGGCGGCGGCGGCAAGGGCATGCGCGTCGCCTTCAATCGCAAGGAGTGCGAGGAGGGGTTCGGCTCGGCGCGCTCGGAAGCCAAGTCGAGCTTCGGCGACGACCGCATCTTCATCGAGAAGTTCATCGTCAATCCGCGCCACGTCGAGATTCAGGTGCTGGGCGACAAGCACGGCAACGTCATCCATCTCGGCGAGCGCGAGTGCTCGATCCAGCGGCGCAACCAGAAGGTGATCGAGGAGGCCCCCTCGCCGCTGCTCGACGAGAAAACGCGCCGCGCCATGGGCGAGCAGGCCGTCGCGCTAGCCAAGGCCGTCGGCTACGACTCGGCTGGGACCGTGGAGTTCGTGGCCGGCCAGGACCGCAGCTTCTTCTTCCTGGAGATGAACACGCGCCTGCAGGTCGAGCACCCGGTGACCGAGGTGGTGACCGGGGTGGACCTGGTCGAGCAGATGATCCGCGTGGCTGCCGGCGAGAAGCTCGCTCTCAAGCAGTCCGACATCAAGCTCAAGGGCTGGGCCGTCGAGAGCCGGGTCTATGCCGAGGACCCTTTCCGCAACTTCCTGCCCTCGATCGGGCGGCTGGTCCGCTATCGGCCGCCGCCGGAGGGGCTGACGGATGGCGTGCTGGTGCGCAACGACACGGGCGTGTTCGAGGGCGGCGAGATCTCCATGTTCTACGATCCCATGATCGCCAAGCTGGTGACCCACGCCCCCACCCGCGCCGCGGCGATCGCCGCCCAGGCCGATGCGCTCGATGCCTTCTACATCGACGGCATCCAGCACAACATTCCCTTTCTCGCCGCCTTGATGCAGCACCCGCGCTGGCAGAAGGGGGAGCTCTCGACCGGCTTCATCGCCGAGGAATTTCCCGACGGCTTCAAGCCCCGGGTGCCGGAGGGAGAGGACCTGGAGGTCGTTGCCGCCGTGGCGGCCGTCATCGACCACAAGAACAACCTGCGCCGGCGCGAGATCACCCATCAGATGTCGGGTGAGCGCGTGCGCTTCGCCAAGTCGCGGGTGGTGCGGGTCAAGGACACCGAGTTGAAACTCGAGGTTTCGGGCGGCAACGGGCGGCCGTTTTGCGTGTCGATAGACGATGCGTCGGGCCGGCCGGTTCGGACGCTGGAGATCACCTCGTCGTGGCGCCCGGGCGAGCCGCTGTGGAGCGGCAAGGTCGGTGGCAGAGCCGTTGCCGTGCAGGTCCGGCCCATCCTCAACGGCGTGAGCCTCGCCTACCGCGGCATCCGGGTGCCGGTCTACGTCTATACCGAGCGGGAGGCGGTGCTCGCGGCCTTGATGCCGGAAAAGGCGGCGGCCGACACCTCGAAATATCTGCTCTGCCCCATGCCGGGTCTCGTCAAGGCGATTCATGTCGCCGAGGGCCAGGAGGTGCAGGCGGGCGATGCGCTCGCGGTGGTCGAGGCGATGAAGATGGAGAACATCCTGCGCGCCGAGCGCGACGGCGCCGTCAAGAAGGTCAACGCCAAGGCGGGCGACAGCCTGGCGGTCGATGCGGTGATCTTGGAGTTCGCGTGAGGCCATGCCGGCACGCACCCTCATAAGCTCGGGCTCACCCTTCGAGCAAAAAATCGGCTATTCGCGCGCCGTCGTCGACGGGCGTTGGGTGTTCGTTTCGGGGACCACCGGTTTCGATTACGCGAGCATGACCATCTCCCAAGACGTCGTCGAGCAGGCGGAGCAATGCTTCCGCAACCTGGCCCACGCGCTGGCCCAGGCAGGGGCTTCCCTCTCCGACGTCGTGCAAGCGCGTTACATCCTCCCGCGACGGGAGGACTTCGAGCCCATATGGCCGGTCATCAGCAAGCACTTTGGAGACGTGCGGCCGACCTGCACCATGTTTGTCGCAGGACTCGCCGATCCGCGCATGCTGATCGAGATCGAGGTGACGGCGCTCAAGGCAGCGGACTAATCCCAAGGGTTTGCTGGCCGCCGGCGCGCGTCTGCGCCGCTTTTTAGCTTTTTGCTTAGCACGGTATTTGCCGCCGCGGCGCGATGGTGCCCTGCGGGCCGTTGGGCTTGCGGTCGGTTTGCGAAAGGAGAGGCGTCATGTCGATTGGCTCATTGCTCTGGTCGTATGATGGTCGGATTGGTCGGGCCCGTTTCTGGCTCGGCGTCGTGCTCGTGGTTCTGATGAGCATCGCATTCGGGGTCGTGGCGGGCCTCTTTGGCATTCCCCTGGACACGGGCCAGGGGCCGGTGGCCGAGGAGATCAGCGTCGGAGGAGCCCTTTATCTGCTCATAGCATTCGTCGCCGTGGCGTATGCGCAGTTGGCCGTCTACGCCAAGCGCTTCCATGATCGCGGCAAGAGCGCATGGTGGGTGCTGATCGCCTTTGTGCCGGTGATCGGTTTCTTCTGGATCCTCATTGAGCTCGGGATGCTGTCGGGCGATCCAGGTCCCAACGCCTATGGGCCGCCCGAGTACAACGCGGCTGTGCTAGCCTGAGGGCAGCAGCCTTCGGGGGACGCGGACGGCAGTGGCGATACGCACTGTGCAGGTGAGGATCGAGGGGCGCGTGCAGGGCGTCGGCTACCGCGTCTTCGTCGAGATGAGCGCCAGCGAGCTCGGCCTGGAGGGCTGGGTTCGCAATCGCCGGGACGGGTCGGTCGAGGCGGTGTTTCAGGGCCACGACGAAGCCGTCGAGGAGATGCTGCAGCGCTGCCGGGAAGGGCCGCCGGCTTCCGCGGTGGCGCGCGTGGAGCCGGTCGGCGAGGACGTCGGCGTCTTTTGCGGCTTCGAGGTGCGTCCCACGGTCTAGATCCGCGTCAGGCATACTTGGACGCTTGCCGCCTCAGGCCGTTGAGAATGGGCTCGTAGGCCTCCTCGTTGCGCGCCTCCGGATAGACCATGTAGACGGGGTAGACGAACTTGCGGGCCCGTCTGGGTTGCCGCAAGCGTCCGCGCGCGACGTGGCTGCGCACAAGGCGCTGGGGAAAATAGCCCGAGCACTCGTTGGCCAGCAGATAGTCGATCCCGGCCGAGCCCAAGTCGAGGTTGAGCCCCGGACTGGAGTACTCGGGGTAGGCTGCGGCGTGGTCCTGCTGGAAGTCGGGGCCCCAGTCGATGAACACGTAGTCGGCGAATGAGCGCCTCTGCGTCGCCGGCACGCTCGTCACCAGCACGAACTCCTCGTCGAACAGGTGCTCGATCGTCAGCCCCGGAGGCTGCGTCGGCCGGTACATGACGGCCAGATCGAGCGTGCCTTCGATCAGGCGCTGGGTCAGAACCACCGACAGACCGGCGCTCGCCGACACAGCGATGTCGGGGATGTTGGACCTGAGCCACGACACCCATTTGAGCAGGAAGCCGTCCCACAAGGCGATCGGCGCGCCGACCGCGAGGTGGTCGCGGTGCTGGTCGGAAAGGCCGACCTCCAGCTGGGCGTGCTGCCAGACGCGCACCAGCGCCAGCGCGTGCTTCTGAAACTGCTCACCGGCGGCTGTGAGCTCCGCCCCCGACTTGGAGCGCTGAAACAGCGGCCGTCCCAGCAAGTCCTCGAGGCCCTTGATGCGCGCTGAAACCGTCGACTGCGTGACGTTCATCTTGCGCGCGGCGTCGATGAAACTGCCGGTCTCGGCAACCATCAGGAAGGTGCGCGCGAGGTTGACGTCCATCGTGCGTTGCTGACCGCTGATACGCGTTGAGATCTATCTATCGACTTTTTCGATAGCGGTCACCGGAAAATTCCGTTTGTAGGCGGGTTTGATTCTAACCAAATTGACCGAGTCCCGACAGAGTCGAATTCGATTCGGCTCTCTCAGGTCGGGGTCACAACGGAAGGACGAACCATCATGAAGGCCAAAAAGAAAGCTGCGAAGAAAAAAGCGGCGAAGAAACCTGCCAAGAAGAAGAAGAGGTAGTCGATCTCTACGGAGATCTCCAGGAGCAGCCGTAATGTCCACCATGGTCGTTGCGGCGATTACGATCGTAGCTCTGCTTTGGGTTCCAAGCGCGTGCGCGTCGTCGATCACCAACCGCGATGACAAGGACTACAAGGTCACGATCATCACGGGGGAAGCGACAAAGGACCATGTATTGGTGCCGTCCGCCGCGCTCAAAGGGATCTGTCAGAAGGGCTGCGTGATCCGCCTCAACGACAGTGACAACGATGAGTACGAGCTGCAAAGCTCTGACGTCGTGTCGATTGAGGATGGCTACCTCTACTACGACGGGCCACCCGCATCCGCGGTGCCGAAGGCTGACGATGCGGATCAGCCCATTGAGCCCGGCGCCGAGTAGAGGCAGGTGAAGAACCGATAAGGTTTGGGTGCCCGGCCTCGCAACAGGGGCCGGGCACCTCTTTTTCAGGGCAGGGCCTGTGCCGCGGCGGGGACGGCAGGCTGGGGCTCGAGTGGCGCGCGCACGGTGCGCGTCGGCCCGAAACGAGACTCGAAGTGTGTCCGCAGCGCCTTATCCACAACTTGCAGCGACGCAGGGGCGCCGAGCTGGGCGAGGCTCGTCATGCCGTGACCGGCAATGCCGCACGGCACGATGCCGGCGTAGTGGGCAAGGTCAGGGCTCACGTTGAGACTGATGCCGTGCAGGCTTACCCACTTGCGCAACCGCAGGCCGATGGCGGCGATCTTGTCCTCGCCTGGATCGCTCTTGTCGGGACGGCACACCCAGATGCCGACCCGGCCGGGGCGCGTCTCGCCGGCGACCCCCAACTCGGCCAGGACGTCGATGACCCAGGCCTCGAGCGCGGCGACGTAGGCGCGCACGTCGCCTGAGCGCCGCTTCACGTCGAGCATGACGTAGATCACGCGCTGGCCCGGCCCATGATAGGTGAATTTGCCGCCGCGCCCGGTGCGCAGCACGGGAAAGCGATCGGGCTCGAGCAGGTCCTCTGGGCGCGCGCTCGTGCCGCCCGTGTAGATGGGGGGATGCTCGAGCAGCCACACGAGCTCCGGGGCTTGCGCCAGCGCGATGCGCTCCACGCGCGCCTCCATCGCGCGCACGGCCTCCAAATAGTCGACGGGGCGCCGGCTCACCGCCCAGTCGACGGGAACGTCGTGGGCAGGTGCTTCGTCGGCGGAGGGGCAGGCATCGGCACGCTGCGGCATGTTGCTGAATTTAGGGGGCGGAGGGGGGCGTGGCTAGGGCCGCGAGGGTCGGCGCAGGGGGCCGGCCCGCGTCCCTCTCACAGCCCTTCGGCGCGGCGCGCCGGCTTGGCTTGTTCCAGGGCGGCGAGTTGGCTATATGAGCGTTCGTTCTCCCGGCAGGCGGTCGTGGCGGAATTGGTAGACGCACTACCTTGAGGTGGTAGCGCTCAAAAGGCGTGGAGGTTCGAGTCCTCTCGACCGCACCAGGGGAACGCATTCTCAATCGTTGGCGGGCAGGGGTGGGGCCCCGTCGCGCCGGGCCTGTTGGGCAAGGCGGGTCGTCTCCCACGGCCAGTGGCC
>CAYUBZ010000096.1:0-7989 GCA_964443205.1 uncultured Hyphomicrobium sp.
CTCGATCTGGCGGCGCGCATGGACCGGCGCGTGCACCTCATGGACGGCGGCATCGAATCTGACGAGGCCGCCGGCCACTAGGCATGGCTACTGGCTAACGCGCCGCCCGTCTGCGCTTTTGAAAGTTTGCGGGGCCAGAACCCGCCATTTGCCGGCAGGGTCGTCTTGTCCCGTTGCGAGGGCCTGCCCGATAAAGTGGACGATCCTTTCGGCGACCGGCACGCGGTAGTGCAGCGAATCCCAATAGTCCTCGTCGCGCGTCGTGATGTCGGACCTGAGCCTGAAATCGATGAGCGGCACGCCCCGGCGTTTGGCCAAGGCGGTTAAGCGCGACTTGCACTCGTCCTCTCGCACTGCGGAGATGCTGCCCGGTACAGGCTGGGCGGCGACGTGGACCGGCATGATCACGATGACCGCGCTCTGCCATTCTCCGGCAAGCAAGTTTTCGAGCCACCTGAGGGCGGGAAAGCGCCAGCGGCGGCGCTCCTCGCGGGTGGCGACGTAGCGCTTGGAGTCTGCAACGTATTCAGCCCAAATGTGACGCTTTGCCTTCGCCAGGTCGTATTGACTCTCGTCGGGCACGAACACCTCGTAGCCGTCGAAGGGAATGCGCTCCGGATTGAGGCCGAGCGCATTGGCGACGCGGCGCCCGGCGATCTCGACGGCCCGCTTGTTGAGCATGTGCGGGAAATCGTTCCACGGGTCATCGTCGAACATCCACTCGGGAAAGCCGCGCTCCGTAATCCGCTGCGTATCGGCGTTTTCATCGCACCAGACGACGTCGATCCCGACCAACAATGTGCGCGGATGCACCGTGTGCTCGGCAAAAAGCGTGGCAATGCGGTATTGCTCCCAGGCCCGGGCGGAGTTCATCGCAAGATTGGCAAAGCGCCCGCCGAAAACGCGCTCCAGCGCGCCAGGTCTCAAGAGCCGAGCTGTAGACGTCCCGATCACGATCGAGTCGTAGCGGCCCGAGCGGGCGATGGCGGGATATTGAAAGCGTTGATTGATGTCCATGATGACGTGGGACGAAAACAATACGTGCGGCAGATTTCCATAAGGGTTGGCAAGGGCGATCAGGCCGCAGACCAACACGAGCTCGACGATGAGCGCCACGCAGAAAGCTCGGCAGTAGCGCTTCCAGGAGCCTGCCGCCTGGGCCTTGCTCGCCTCGAACTCCCTCATTCCTGTCCCCGCGCCTCAAAATTGGAAATAGATGAAGCTCTGCGGCTGGCCCACGCCGACCTCGAGCAATACGTAGGTGGCAGCGGTTGCGGTGAGCACCGCAAAGCCCCGATTCGGGCTCAGATGCCGCGTGACGACCTCGTAGCTCGTCGGGCCCAGCAGCGAGACCGCCGCCGCGACGACGATGAGCAAAGGCTTCTGCAAGGTGCCGTGCAGGCCCTCGAGACCGGACATGCTGTGCAGCATCGTGCCGGCGACCCCGAAGCTTGGGGAGCGGAACACGACCCAGCCGACGATCACGAACAAGAAGGTCGTCGCCCACGCCAGGGCCGATGGTATCCACAATTCCCGCGCGCTCCAGAAGCGGTTCACCATCAAGCCGGCGCCGTGCATCAGGCCCCAGGCCACGAAGGTCCAGCCGGCGCCGTGCCAAAGCCCGCACAGCCCCATGGTCACGATCGTGGCCGCGACGTAGCGCCCCAGTCCCTCGCGGCTGCCGCCGAGCGGAATGTAGACGTAGTCGCGCAGATAGCGTGACAGCGTCATGTGCCAGCGGCGCCAGAACTCGCGAAGACTTTGCGAGATATACGGCGCGTTGAAGTTCTGCGGCAGCGTGAACCCCAGCATGAGCGCGATGCCGATAGCCATCTCCGAATAGGCGGAGAAGTCGAGGAAGAGCTGAAACGTGAAGGCCAGCGCGCCGCCCCATGCCGCAGCGAACGTCGGCGCTGTTTGCGCTGCATCGGTAAAGGTCGAGTCGACCAGCGGGGCGAGCCGGTCCGCAAGAAAGACCTTCTTGACGAGTCCGATGGTGAACAGCGTCCCGCCGAGGGCGAGGCGCTGGAACACTCCCTCGCGCAGGGGATCGAGGTCGAACTGTGGAATGATCTCGTGGTGGCGGACGATCGGTCCGGCGATCAGGCGAGGAAACAGCAACACGAACAGCGCGAAGCGGCGCAGCGGATAGCGCGGCGCCCCGTGCCAGGCCAGGTCAGCCATGTAGGAGACGATCTCGAAGGTGTAGAAGCTGATGCCGATCGGCAGCACGATGCTCATCGTCGGGCTCTTGAGGCCCGCCAATAGCATGACGTTGCCGGCGAGGAAGGCCGCGTACTTGAAGAATAGGAGGACGCTGAGATTGGCGGCAATGCCGACAACGAGCAGCCACTTCGCCGTGCGCCCGCTGCGCAGGTAGAGCACGGCAATGACCCAGGACACCAGAATCTGTCCCAGCAGAAGCGGAACGAAGCGCGGATCCCACCACGCATAGAAGACCAGCGAGAACGCGATGAGCACCCACTCGCGCACGCCGCCATACGAGGCCGCGGCATACCAGATGGCGAGCGTTGCAGGGAGGAAGGCAAGCAGGAATGCCTGCGATTGAAACAGCATCGACCCCCCGATGGTTTCTCTCACGGGTCGAGGTGGAACCTGCGGCCGGCCCCCTTAGGCGTCAATGTCATTGTGCCGCCTTTGCACATCTCGCCCACAGAGATATGGCCGCCACGTCGCGCGTGCACCACAGTTGACCTTGCAAGGCGCTTCTCCTAGGGTCCGCGCCGCATCCGCGCCCGAGCCACCAGTGTGCGCCAGGAGCCCCGCGCGGGTGCCCGGAGCCCACACTTTGAGCACGACGACACCGCTTTCCGCCGCATCGCCCGCTCCTTGGGCCGATGCGCCGTTGACGGCGCGGCTCGTGCTGGCGGACGGAACGGTGATCTCCGGGCAGGGCCTCGGCGCGACCGGGTCGGCCGTCGGCGAGGTGTGCTTCAACACGGCGATGACCGGCTATCAGGAGATCCTCACCGATCCCTCCTATGCCGGTCAGATCATTACCTTCACCTTCCCGCACATCGGCAACGTCGGCGCCAACATCGAGGACACCGAGACCTCCAACCTCGCCGCGCGCTCGGGCGTGCGCGGCTGCGTTTTGCGTGCGCCGATCACGGGACCCTCCAACTACCGCGCGCGCGAGCATCTCGACCAATGGTTGAAATCGCGCGGCATCATCGCCATCGCCGGCGTCGATACGCGCGCGTTCACCGCCCGCATCCGCGAGAAAGGCATGCCGAACGGTGTCATCGCGCACGATCCCGCCGGCCGCTTCGACCTGGCGAAATTGCAAGCAGAGGCCGCCGCCTGGCCCGGCCTTGACGGCATGGACCTGGTGCCGGAGGTGACGAGCGGGCAAAGCTACACCTGGGACGAGACGCGCTGGGTGTGGAACCAGGGATACGGCCGCCAAGAGTCGCCCGATCTCCACGTCGTCGCCATCGACTACGGATTGAAGCGCAACATCCTGCGCTGCTTAGCGAGTGCCGGCTGCAAGGTGACGGTGGTGCCGGCGACGGCACAGGCCGAGGACATCCTGGGCCGCAAGCCCGACGGCGTCTTTCTCTCCAACGGTCCCGGCGACCCGGCCGCCACCGGACGCTACGCGGTCCCTGAGATTCAGAAATTGGTGTCGTCGGGGGTGCCCGTCTTCGGCATCTGCCTCGGCCACCAGATGCTGGCGCTGGCGCTCGGCGGCACGACGCGCAAGATGCACCAGGGGCACCACGGCGCCAATCACCCCGTGAAGGACTTCACCACCGACAAGGTGGAGATCACCTCGATGAATCACGGCTTCACGGTCGACCGCGAAACGCTCCCCTCCGAGGTGGAGGAGACGCACGTGTCGCTGTTCGACGGCTCCAACTGCGGGCTCCAGCTGAAGGGCAAGCCGGTGTTCTCCGTGCAGTACCACCCCGAGGCCTCGCCCGGCCCGCAAGACAGCCACTATTTGTTCGAGCGCTTCGTGGCGCTGATGCGTAAACAGAAGGCCCGCTGACGGCCCGGTTTGCGGGCTTTACCCTACGAAACATTAACGCGCGCAGGGCTGCCGTTCGACGCCCGGCCCGTTATAGTCCGACGACAACGCAGTGCGGGCCCGCGCCCGGGAGGATTTGATGCATCGTTTTGCCGTGGCTCGCGTGATCGCCAGCGCTCTGTTGGCAGGGGCCCTGTCGGCGGGGCCGGCCCTGAGCGCCGGCAACTCCTGCAAGGAGGAGGTCGTCGCGGCGTTCAACAAGCAGCGGACCTCGCGGGCCTTCTCCATGGCGGCCGAATTGAAAGGCGAGACGGGCCCCGTCTCCATCACCGTCGAGTATTTGCCGCCCGACCGCATGCGCCAGACGGTCGTGGCGCCGGGCCAGCCCGTCCCGCTCGAGACCGTGCTCGTGGGCAGCCGCGCCTGGAGCCGGCAGGGTGCCAACTGGGAGGAGCTGATGCCGGCGATCGCCTACACCATCATCGCCCAGGTGCGCGAGGCCGTGGTCGAGCCGCCCAAGGACGTCGGCCAGTTCGAATGCATCGACAAGGCGACCATTGACGGCAAGGAGTACCTCGCCTATCGCAGCGTCGAGAATGCGGGGGCGGACACCCGGGGCTCGACCATCACGCGCCCCGTGCACCGGACCGTCTATGTCGATCCGGAGACCGGCTTGCCGGCCATCAACATCGTCGCAGAGGACAAGCCCGACGCCGTTCCTCTGTTCAAGGGCGTCTACGCCTACCCGACCGACCTCGTCATCGAGGGCCATCCCGAGGCTCCGCTGGCGAACACCAGATGAAGCAACCCCACCGCCTGAAAGTTCAGCCGCGCGCGTTCCGCGCGGCAAGTATGAGGAGAAGACACCAATGCGCCGGATGTTGACGGCTCTAGCCCTGTTGATCGCGGCAAGTGCTGCCGCCCATGCCGCCTCGTGCAAGGACGAGGTCGCCTCCGCCTTGGAGCGGCAGCGCAAGACGAGTGGCTTTCGCATGCAGACGACCATGATCAGCGAGCAGGGGCCCGTCGATATGACGGTCGACTACCTGCTTCCCGACCGCATGCGTCAAGTCGTCAAGTCCGCCATCGACCCAGTGCCGGTCGAGACGGTTCTGGTCGGCAATCAGGCTTGGTCTCATCGCGAGGGCGGGCCGTGGGCGCCGCTCAACCCCAAACTGACGAACGACCTCGTCACGCAGCTCGAGCAGAACCTCGGCGAGGACCCGGGTAAGCTTGGCGACTTCGAGTGCCTCGGCAAGAAGCCTGTGGATGGCCAGGACATGCTCGCCTACCAGGGCGAGAACGAACCAGCAAAGGAATTGGGCAAGGAAGAACCGCCGCGGCCGCCCAATCGGCCCGTGCGCATCATCTACGTAGACTCCATCACGGGCCTGCCCATGCGCTCAATCTACGCCCGTGCCAACAAGCTGGAGAAACCCATTTTCGAGGCGACCTACAGCTATCCAGCCGACATCAAGATCGAACCGCCGAAAGCCGCCTCCCAGTAGCCGGTTCGAGCACGCCCTGCACGTGTCCCCGTCAGTGCGCCGGCCTTAGGGCCGGCGGGTGGGGCTGCGCGCAAGAAGGCCGCCTATAGCCAAAGCGCAGGAACGGCAATAAAAGGCCGCCTCATGCCCAAGCGCACGGATATCAAGTCCATCCTCATCATCGGGGCCGGGCCTATCGTCATAGGGCAGGCCTGCGAGTTCGACTATTCGGGCACGCAGGCCTGCAAGGCCCTCAAGGCGGAGGGCTATAGGATCGTGCTGGTCAATTCCAATCCGGCGACGATCATGACCGATCCGGAGCTGGCCGACGCGACCTACATCGAGCCGATCACGCCCGACATCGTCGCCAAGATCATCGCCGCCGAACGTCCCGACGCGCTGCTGCCGACCATGGGCGGGCAGACGGCGCTCAATACCGCGCTGGAGCTGCACAAGCGCGGCTTGCTCGACGAGCTCGGCGTGGAGATGATCGGCGCGCGCGCCGAGGCGATCGACAAGGCGGAGGACCGCCAGCTCTTTCGCGAGGCAATGCACAAGATCGGCCTGGAGACGCCGCGCTCGCTGCTGGCGCACAACCGCGAGGAGGCTGAGCGAGCGCTTGCGCACGTGGGGCTGCCCGCGATCATCCGACCCTCGTTCACGCTCGGCGGCACCGGCGGCGGCGTCGCCTACAACCGCGAGGAGTTCCTGACGATCATCGAGCGCGGGCTCGACGCTTCCCCCACGCACCAGGTTCTGGTCGAGGAGAGCGTTCTGGGCTGGAAGGAGTTCGAGATGGAGGTGGTCCGCGATAAGGCGGACAACTGCATCATCATCTGCTCCATCGAGAACGTGGACCCCATGGGTGTGCACACGGGCGACTCGATCACGGTCGCGCCGGCGCTCACCCTCACCGACAAAGAGTATCAGATGATGCGCAACGCCTCGATTGCGGTGTTGCGCGAGATCGGGGTGGAGACCGGCGGCTCCAATGTGCAGTTCGCGGTCAACCCGGCTGATGGGCGCCTCGTCGTCATCGAGATGAACCCACGCGTGTCGCGCTCCTCGGCACTGGCCTCCAAGGCGACGGGCTTCCCCATCGCCAAGGTCGCCGCCAAGCTGGCCGTCGGCTACACGCTGGACGAGCTCGCCAACGACATCACGGGCGGCGCCACGCCCGCCTCCTTCGAGCCGACGATCGACTACGTCGTCACCAAGATCCCGCGCTTCGCCTTCGAGAAGTTCCCCGGCGCCGATCCCACGCTCACCACCTCCATGAAATCGGTCGGCGAGGTGATGGCGATCGGACGCACCTTCGCCGAAAGCCTGCAGAAGGCGCTGCGCTCCATGGAGTCGGGGCTAAGCGGTCTCGACGACGTGACGCTGGAAGGCCTCGGCACCGGCGACGACAAGAACGTGATCCGCGCCGCGGTGTCGAAGCCCACGCCGGACCGCCTGTTGAAGGTGGCGCAGGCGCTGCGGCTTGGTTTCGACCCCGAGCAGCTCTATCAATCGTGCAAGATCGATCCGTGGTTCCTCAACGAGCTGCAAGGGATCGTCGATCAGGAGGCCCGCGTCAGGGCGCACGGCCTGCCCCAGACGGCCGAGCAGCTGCGCGCGCTCAAGGCCATGGGTTTCTCCGACGCGCGCTTGGCCCAGCTCGCCGGCACGACGGAGGCGCAGGTCAGAGCCCGGCGCAAGGAGCTCGGCGTGGCGCCGGTGTTCAAGCGCATCGACACGTGTGCAGCCGAGTTCGCCGCCCCCACGGCCTACATGTACTCGACCTACGAGCGCGGATTGGCGCAGCCGGAAACCGGCAAAAGCGATGGCGCTGCCTCCTGCGAGGCCAATCCCACCGAGAGAGAGAAGGTCATCATCCTCGGCGGCGGTCCCAACCGCATCGGGCAAGGAATCGAGTTCGACTACTGCTGCTGCCACGCCTGCTTCGCGCTGACGGCGGCCGGCTACGAGACCATCATGATCAACTGCAACCCGGAGACGGTCTCGACCGACTACGATACCTCCGACCGGCTGTACTTCGAGCCGCTGACGGCTGAGGACGTGCTGGCGATCATCGCCACGGAGCAGACGAAGGGCACGTTAAAGGGCGTCATCGTGCAGTTCGGCGGCCAGACGCCTTTGAAGCTCGCCGAGCCGCTCGAGGCGGCGGGCGTGCCGATTCTGGGCACCTCGCCCGATGCCATCGATCTCGCCGAGGACCGCGATCGTTTCAAGGCGCTGATCGAAAAGCTGAAACTGCAGCAGCCGAAAAGCGGCATCGCCAAGTCGCCGGGCGAGGCGCGCGCCGTCGCCGACGGTCTCGGCTACCCGGTCGTGATCCGCCCGTCCTACGTGCTGGGCGGTCGCGCCATGGAGATCGTGCACGACGGCTCCGAGATCGACCGCTACGTCGCGCTGCTCTCGGCGACGCTCGACAGTCCCTCCGAGCTCGTCGTTTCGGACAAGCGCCCGCTGTTGATCGACCGCTATCTCACCGACGCGGTCGAG
>CAYUBZ010000097.1:0-5177 GCA_964443205.1 uncultured Hyphomicrobium sp.
CGCGGGCTTCCAGTTGACGCATGGCCTCCAAGCTATCGCCTAGCACCGTCGCAGCACCCCGCCTTGACTTGGATCATGGTGGCAAAGCGCGTGTTGCCGCGTTTGCGGCCCCCGCCACCGGCAATCCCGTCATCAACGCGCCAGTTTCGGGCTATAAAGGAACCTCTGGCCCGGGTGAACCGGCGATGAACCGGGCGCTCAAAGCCGGTTCAATCAGGGTGTGGCATGGGACGGCCACGTACCGGATCAGCAATTCGCGATCCAAATCTTTCCTTGCCTGCGCATTTTGGGGAGGCTCCATCAATGACCGATCAAACCGTGGCGAAGACCTCAGCCGGCCCGCTTGGCCATATTACGCCGCTCATCAAGACGGTGGTGCTGATCGTGACGGCGCTGGGCGCGATCCCCACCGCCATCACCGCGTATTACGCCTGGCACTACAAGGTGCCTTTCGACCAGGTCGCGCACCGGCTCGACCAGTACGACATCCTGGTGCGCAACCTCGACTGCCGGATCGACTACAAGGCGCTGTCGACCACCCAGGGAACCAGGGTCGACGTCGGCGCCTGCCCCAAGACTCGCGACATCTCGCTGAAGGTGTCGTCTCCCGACGGCGCGGCGACCTATGAGTGGATCGCCTACAATCAGCTGCAAAAGCCCGGCGAGGAACCGCCCAGCGGCATCATCGATCTGTTTTTCGGCATTGCGCATGCCGAAAGCTCCGGCGCCAACGTGCAGCTGGCGCAGGCGGGCATGGAGGTCGTCTGCCAGTCGATCGTCGGCCCGACGCAGCTGGTGCGCGTCGTGAAGGAAGGCGGAAAGTGCTACCGCGAGACCATGTCGCCTGTGCGCGGCACGGTCGACAAGCGCGAGGAAGTGCCTTGCAATACGCAATGCTCGCCTGCCGGCTAGGATAAGTACGGACTAGTCGCGCCCACGATGGCACCGCTCACGAAGCGCGGCGTTGGACCTTCTCGCCGATCTCGACGTTGGCCTGCGCCCGGCCGAAGAGGTAGCCCTGGGCTTCATCGCATTGCTCCGCCTTGAGCAAGTCGAGCTGCGCCCTGGTCCGCTTCCACCGACACTTTACTTTTGCTTAACCACGATAGGCAGGAAGGCAGTGGCCCGTAACCGCCAAGAGGCTAACGCCTTTGGTCCGACGCTCATTGGACCAAGGTCTGAGCTCGGGGTGGGACGCCCGGCGCCCTGACGCCAGAACCCATTGATAGCAATGAATTTTCTTAGAGCCGTCCCGCGCTCAGCCGACCAGGACCGGGGCTCGTAGCGGCAGCTGCAGCGACGTTGGCGGACGAGAGCAGCTGTCCCAACTCCTCGAAGACGGCGTCGAGGTTGGCGAGCGGCAACAGGACTGCGCGCGCGGCGGAATAGTCAGCGGCCATTGTCGGGTCGCGCAAGGCCCAGCGGGCAAGCTCGATGCGCAGCAAAGCCGTCAGGTCCGCCGCGATCAAGCGGGCGTAGCGCCGCGCGGCGGGCGCGCGAAACGGCCAGTTCACATTGGGAGCCCGTGCGGGCTCCGGCAACTGCCTTTTGGAACGATGCGCGGCATTGCCGCTTCGAGACTTGTCCAATGCTTGCGCAAAGCCCACCAACAGAGCCTGGATGATGCGGGAGAGGCTTGCAGACGATCCATCGAAGCTTGCCAGCAGCCTTGCGCAATAATTCTCCCAGTCTCTGAGTATCTGAGCTGCTTCGGCGCTCAAAGGCGCCGGCGCGAGCTGGTGAAGGGTCAGTCGTGCCAGGTGGCGAATAATTCGTTCCGCTTTGTAGGCCCTGCGCTCGCTGATTTCGGACGCCCACGCGCCAACGCGCTCCAACAACAAGCGCGTGCTTTCGTCCGCAGACTGCGCGCCGAGATGGGCGGGGCCAGACGCGCCGGCCGCCGATACGAAGATGACGTCGCGGAACATCGGGCCCGCCGCGGCATGCAATCGCCGCGCGATCTTCGTGATGTCGCCCGGGTGCTGGAGGCCATCCTTGTGGGTGGCGACGAGGAGCGCGTTGCGCCAGCAGCGGCGCGGGAGTGCCGACCAGATGGCGCGCTCGCTCTCCGTCCAGGCCCGCGTGGCGACCGTGCACCAGACGAAGATGTGCGCGTCGGTGTTGATGTCACCCGGCTCGTGGATTGTCGGCGTATCCAGGATCTCGAACTCGAGGAGCCGCATGCTCGGCAACCCGATCTCGATGCCCTTGAGCTGCAGCCCGCTTGGCAACGCATCGAGCGTGTCCCTGGTCAGCAGATGGCGGCCATTTTGAGTGATTGCGTAGAGAACCATCGTCTCGGCGTATCCCAACAGAACCGGCACGCGGGTATTGGCTACGACGCTCGACGGCAGAATCCCGGCTCCGAGCAGCAGCCCGGCGACGGATGTCTTTCCCGCGTTGACCTCACCGACAATTGCCACGCGAGGGGGCCGGGCCAGGACCTTCTCCATGCGCGCGAGCCCGGCCATGCAGATTTCAATGGCACTTTCCGGCAGTTTCAGCTTCTCGAGACGAAGCCGGGCGTCCCTCGCAATCGTGAGTAGGAGATTCGCCGTCATGCTCATGTCACGAGACCCGATGGAGGATGCAGGCCCGCCGCGAGCTCGTTGGCAATGGCGTCAAGCCGGCGTTGCAGGGCGCCGCACCGTTGCAGCTTCTCGGTCAACATGCCGACGTGCTCTTCGTGCTCGCGCGCCGCGTCCTGCTTCATTGGGGCGTTGGCGTTTTTCTCAATTGAGTTGCAGCGTCTGACCATCTGCTCGCGGCGGCGTTTGACGGCTTGCACGATGTTGAGACAGAGTCCGAAAGACCACTTGGTCGTATTCGCCGCGTAGTCGCTCAGCGCGCCGTCCACGGTCCGCACCAGCTCGTCGGCAACCGTTTGAAATTCCGACTTGATGAGCGCCTCGATCTGATCCCCATAGGAGGCCGGCGACACGCGGCCCTTCCAGAACCCAGACCACCAGGACACATCGAGATCCAAGGCGACGAACCGGCTCAGAGCCGCAATCGTCGGCTGGGGGATCTCCAGCATGCCTTTCTCGGGCTCCGTCGGCATCGGTATCTCAGGCGCGATCATGCCCATGAGCTGGTGCAGCTCCGGCGCGACCCGGGCTTGAAATTCGACGACGCGCGACACCGCCCGATTGAAGCTTTCCTGGAACACCTTGGCCATCGCGCGCCGCAGCTCGATGCCCTCGTGCGTCCACACGCGCGGTGCCTGCCCACGCTCCAGGGTGTCGATAAGAACCTGCCGCTCGTTCTCGGCGTGCGCATTCACAGCCGATTGCAGCGCTCCCCGCAGCGCGTTCATCTCCTCATCGATGATGAGAGCAAGCTGCTGCTCGATATTCTTGGCCGAGTGCTCGACGTTCAGGGCGACATCATTGAGCAGTTTTGCCTTCTGCTCGAGCTCGGCGCGCTCCTCCTCTTGGGGCTTGGATGTCGGCGGCTTGGCAAGGCCGGGCTCTTGCAAGCTCTCGAGCTCGTAGCGCAACGAGCTGGCGCTGGCCTGCGTCATCTCGCTGAAACATCTGGCGATCTGCAGTTGAATATGCGCAGCTTGGCTGGCGCCCATGCGACCGGCAACGGCTAAGCACATCGCCGGCAGCCCGGACGCGGCGAAGAGCGCCTTGCACAGGTGCTGGCGACGCACCGGATCGTTGATCGCGCCGGGCGCCAGATCGTCCTCGCCCACGAGTCCAAGCTCGGCAAGATACCCGAACGAGCGGCGCTCAAAGAGGCGGTTAAAGGTATTCGCATCCGGCCTCAGCGCGCAGTTGGCCCATGCAGCGCTGCCGGCAACGACCGGTATCTGCGCGCCGGGAAACTCGGCCTGCAGCTTCTTCTCCACATAGATGAGGACCTCGGCCAGGTCATAGCCGACGTCGGAGAAGTCATCGATCCGATTGACGAAGGCAATTATTCGGTCCCTGTTCAGTCCGTGCATAAGCCTCATGAGAGTGAGGTCGGACTCCGAAAGCGGCTGACGCGCGCTCAACACGACGATGAAGAGGTCCGCCACCTCCAGGCTGCGCCGCGTGATCTCGTCGCGAATGAGGAACGGATCGTTGGTGCCGGGCGTGTCGGTGACGGCGACCGGAAAGGCGAACGGGCCCCCCTCGAAGTAGAGATCGGCCCTCTTGGTGATGTCGGCGTATTTGCCGAGCGGGGACGCCTGGGTGTCGGCGGCAAAGTCGCCAGAGCAGCAATAGAGGAGAAGCAGGTCGGGGCTGACGTTTTCGAAATAGTGGGTCCCGCCCAAGAGCTTCTCATACTCCGAACCGAGCCGCGCCCCCGCGCGCCGTTTCAAGACGTCCACGTGCTGGCGGAGCAATTCCGGCTCGAAGTCGGGAACGAGACGTTGCGTGAGCTCGCGAATGCGCCCGCCCCCCTCGGCGAGGTCCTGCCATTCGTGCTCGGAGAAGAACTGAAAGGCCGCCGCATAGTTGCCGGGAGCCGGCTCGACGAAGTGCAGGTTGGTGATTGTGGTGGTCCATGGCGACACGTCGGTCGGCAGCAGAGACGGCTGCCGGACGAACGCGTTTATGAAGGAGCTTTTGCCCGATTTGATCTGCCCGACCACGACGATGCGGAACACTTGCTTGCCCAGACTGCCGATGGCCTCGCGGACCAGCGTCTGCCCGGCGGGCTCGACAAGGGTCGAGAGCGTCTGCCCGCAGTGAAGGAGATCGTCTCCCGACTTCGCCAGCCTGGCGCCGATACCCTCTTGCTCGGACGGCCCTCCCCCCGGCTCTTCCGACGGCAGGTGAGCGCCGCGGACGACGTGCGCGTCAGTTTGAACTTCCCCCATGCGCCAACTCCCAACTGATGGCGGACGACCTCGTGATCGACACTAAGCAGGCAAAGCGGCGCTGGCGTGATCGGAAGACATCGAGCCACGGCCTCCGGATTATTCACTTCCTGGCGAGTTCCGACAGGCGATCGGTCGCCTCGACGACGCCGAGCGCCTTGGCACGCTCGTACCACGCCCGCGCCAACGTCGGATCGGCCCGTACGCCGAGATTTCCGAACTCGGCCACCCGCGCCGGATCGTACATCGCACCCAGCGTGAGTGCGGCAACGCCCGAGCCCAGCTTGGCGGCCTGCTCCAAAAGCTCCCGCGCTTCGGAGAGCTCGCCGTTGTGAATCTTCAGGTCGGCGCGCTGCAGCAG
>CAYUBZ010000097.1:5277-7985 GCA_964443205.1 uncultured Hyphomicrobium sp.
GCGGCCTTCTTCTCGCCCTGTCCCCCTCCGGTCCAGAGCAGCAAGCCGACGACGATGATCGACGATACGACGGCGGCCGTCGTCGCCCCGATCATGATCGACGCGGTGCCGGTCGAGCGTGTCTCTGTGGTGGAATTCCCCGGTCTGTTGGACCTGCCTGGAGCATGGCCCATCCCGGTCTGGCGTGGCGCGTGTCGTCGGGTCTCCACGGACTCGATGGGTGCAGCCCCGCGCAGTGCCCCGACGTAGCCCGAGCTGGGGGACGAGGAGTCGGGCGCCGGCTTGGCGGACCCCCCGGTCTTTGGGTCGACCTCGATGGTCTCGAGGCGCCTCAATAGCCTTTTCAGCTCGTCCAGTTTCGGCTCGTCACGGCGCCCCATACCGTTTGTCCCATCCGCCATGTCGCGCGCTCGGCGCGAGATCGGTCAGGCCCGCCGCTCTCACCCCAACGTGGCGTTCAATTGTTTCGCAGCTGCGAACATTGGTAGTCACACTTTGTGGCCGGCTCAAGATGGGCGCGTGACCCCGGATAAGGCAGCTTGCTCAATTCCTGAGCAGCGACCGCAACACAAATCACACGCGATGACAGCGACCCTCAACCAACGCGTCAAACTTTACGCGCAGTGCAGCGGCATGCAAGGTGCAAGGTCAAGGTGCAAGATCGTCTGTTCGGGGGAACGGGGACCCTTAGAGAATTTGATCGTGGGGCGACGCAGCTACGCGCCACCCATGTCGACATCTGACTGAGCCACTGCGCCTCGCCGTCGCAAGGCGTGAAAAACGAGAGGCCGTCGGGGCAATCGGGGGAGCACCAAAGATGATGCAGTCGATCGGCCGATTTCCGCCGGCAGCGCTGACGGCAACCGCTGTGCTCCTGGTCATGTCGAGCCCGGCGCTGGCTGCGCCCGACAAAGGCGATACCGCGTTCTTGATGCTGTCGTCCGTTCTGGTTCTGCTGATGACGATACCTGGGCTCGCGCTCTTCTATTGCGGGCTCGTGCGCACCAAGAACGCCATCAACATGCTGATGCAGGTGTTCACCATCGTCTGCCTCGTGTGCACGATCTGGATGCTCTACGGCTACAGCATGACCTTCACCAACGGCGGTGAATACAATGACTGGTTCGGCGGATTTTCCAAGTCGTTCTTAGCCGGCATCACGCCCGAGTCCGAAGCGGCGACATTCTCCAACGGCGTCTACGTACCCGAGTACGCCTACATCTGGTTTCAAATGACCTTTGCCGCGATTACGCCCGCTTTGATCGTCGGCGCATTCGCCGAGCGCATGAGGTTCTCGGCGCTTATCGTGTTCATGATCCTTTGGGTCACGTTTGTCTATTTTCCGATCGCTCATATGGTCTGGTACTGGGCGGGGCCGGATGCGATCGCAGAGGCGGCGCGAGCCGTCGCGGACTCCACGGGCGAAACCAAGGTCGTCGCCCAGGCCCATCTCGACTCCGTGCTGCGCGACGCCGGGCTCGCCTATCAGTGGGGCGCCATCGACTTCGCGGGCGGAACCGTCGTTCACACCAACTCAGGGATTGCCGCCCTCGTTGGCGCGCTGATCCTTGGTCCCCGCTTGGGCTACGGCAGGGAGCCGATGCCCCCGCACTCTCTGACCCTGGCGATGGTTGGCTGCTCGTTGCTGTGGGTCGGCTGGTTCGGCTTCAACTGCGGCTCCAATCTGGAGGCCAACGGCACGGCCGCGCTCGCCATGGGCAACACGTTCGGCGCGACGGCGACGGCGGCGCTCAGCTGGATGTTCACCGAATGGGCCATCAAGGGCAAACCGACGCTCCTCGGCCTCACCACGGGGGCGGTCGCCGGTCTGGTGGCGGTAACGCCGGCATCAGGGTTCGCCGGTCCGATGGGGGCGCTCGTCCTTGGCGGCGTCGCCGGCGTGATCTGCTTCGTGTTCTGCACCGCAATCAAGAGCGCGCTGCGCTATGACGACAGCCTCGACGTGTTCGGCGTGCACTGCATCGGCGGCATCGTAGGTGCGCTGGGTACCGGTCTGCTGGTCAACCCTCAGCTCGGCGGCACCGGTGTCGCCGACTACGTCATAAATCCTGGTCACGCCGTGGTGGTCTACGACATGTCCGCGCAGATGCTGGCGCAGGCCAAGGCCGTGGGCCTGACGCTGGTGTGGTCGGGCGTCATTTCGGCCGTCCTCTACAAGGTGGTGGATTTCATCGTCGGCTTGCGTCCGCCGCCCGAGAGCGAGCGCGTCGGCCTCGACGTCACGGAGCACGGAGAGCGGGCTTACAACTACTGAAGTGCGACTAAGCGGCCCACCCGAGCACGCCCCGGCAGCTGGGAAGTCATCCCTGGAGCGCAATAAAGACCAGCGCGGCCCACCGCGCGGCGTCTTTGGAGCAGCAACGGGTCACGGTGACCCGATCATCACTTTGCCTTATGGCAACCCTTAGGAAAGATCATTTTACTTTAACAGCGGTCCCGACCCACCTTCCCGTCAAATCAGCCCTCCTGGAGATTTGCTTGATGCCCCGAAAACCAAGCATGACGACGAGCGCCGGCGCGCCAATCGCCGACAACCAGAACTCGGTCACCGCCGGTCCGCGGGGGCCGGTGTTGATGCAGGATTACCAGCTGCTCGAGAAGCTTGCCCATCAGAACCGCGAGCGGATCCCCGAGCGCACGGTCCACGCCAAGGGCTGGGGCGCCCACGGCACGCTGACCATCACCGG
>CAYUBZ010000098.1:0-7919 GCA_964443205.1 uncultured Hyphomicrobium sp.
CGCTGATCAGCGCCGTCGCCGCGATGACGAGCGCGAACTGCCGGTACATCTGGCCGCTCAAGCCCGGCAGGAAGGCCGCCGGCACGAAGACCGCCATCAGCACGAGCGTAATGCCGATGATCGGCCCCAGGAGCTCGTCCATGGCCTTGACGGCGGCGTCGTGCGGCGTGAGCCCATGCTCGATGTGCTTGGCGGCTCCTTCCACTACGATGATCGCGTCGTCGACCACGATGCCGATGGCGAGAATGATGGCGAACAGCGTCGACAAGTTGACCGTGAATCCGAGCACCGCCATGGCCGCGAAGGCGCCGATGATGGTCACCGGAACCGTCGTCGCGGGCACCAGCGTCGCGCGCCAGTCCTGGAGGAAGACCAGGATGACGACAAGGACGAGGACGGCGGCCTCGATCAGCGTCTTGTACACGTCGTGGATGGAGGCTGAGACGAATTTCGTGGTGTCGAAGGGGATCGTCCAGATCATCCCCTTGGGAAAGGCCTTGGCGAGGAGCTTCATGCGTGCCTCGACGCGTTTTGCCACGTCGAGCGCATTGGCATTGGGAAGCTGATAGACAGCGAGGCCCGCGGAGGGACGCTGATCGAGCTTGAACGTCTGACTGTATTGCTGCGCTCCCAACTCGACACGGGCCACGTCCTTCAAGCGCGTTATGCGGCCGCCGCTATCGGTCTTGACGATGATGTTCTCGAACTCGGCGACGTCGTCGAGCTTGCCGTGCACGTTTATCGAGTATTGGAATGCCTGCCCGTTCGGCACGGGGGGCAAGCCGACCTGGCCGGCGCTGGTGGAACGGCTTTGCAGATTGACGGCGGCGATCACGTCGGCCGGGACCAGTCCGCGCGCCTGCAGCTTCTGCGGATCGAGCCAGATGCGGATGGCGTACTGGCCGGCGCCGAAGACGGCGACGCTGCCCACGCCGTCGAGGCGCGAGATCTCGTCGAGCAGGTTGATGGTGGCGTAGTTCGACAGGAACAGGCTGTCGTAGCGCCCATCCGGTGAGGTGAGCGCGATGATCTCCAAAATCGACGTCGATCTCTTGTTGGTCTGAACCCCCTGCTTCTGCACGCTCTCGGGCAGAGCGGCGAGCGCGCTCGACACCCTGTTCTCAACCAGGATCTGCGCCTTGTCGCCGTCGGTCCCGATCTTGAAGCTGACAGTCAGCGTGTACTGGCCGTCGCTGGTGGAGATGGAGGACATGTAGATCATGCCCTCGACGCCGTTGACGCGTTGCTCGATCGGGAGCGCGACCTCGCGCGTCACGGTCGCGGCGCTGGCGCCGGGGTAGCGCGTCGTCACTTGCACGGTCGGAGGGACGACATCGGGATACTGGGAGACCGGCAGATTGATGAGGGAGACGATACCGAGAATGACGATCAAAAGCGCAATCACATTGGCAAGGACCGGCCGGTCGATGAAGAACTTTGCGATCATTGGGCGGCTTTCTCGGCCGCCGCCGCCGCCGTCACGGGGACGACCGTATTGCCGGGCAGCGCCCGCATGAGGCCGCCCACGACCACACGCTCCTCGGGCTTGAGCCCGCTCGTTATGATCCGCAGCGATCCGTCGACCTGCTCTCCGACTTCGACCTGGCGCTGCTCGACGACGTTCTTGTCGTTGACGATGAGGAGGTAGCGGCCCTGCTGATTGTTGCCGAGTGCGACGTCGGGGACGAGCAGAGATTCAACGTCGAGCTGCTTCGGAATCCTGACGCGAACGAAAAGGCCCGGCACCAGGACGTGATCCTTGTTGTCGAATACGGCACGCGCCGCCAGCGTTCCGGTGCTGGAGCTGATTTCGGGTGCCACGTAGTCGAGCGTCCCGGAATGGGGATAGCCCTGCTCGGTCTGCAGCCCGACGTCGATTGGAACCGGCCCGACGTCCTTGATCGTCAGCCCGTGGCTGCGCAGCTTCTCGCGGATCGTCAGCACCTGCTGCTCGTCGACGTTGAAATTCACGTAGATGGGATTGACCTGAACGATCGTCGCAAGGGTCGTTGGCGAGCTGGACCCGACGAAGGCGCCTGGATCGACGAGCCGGGCGGAGACGACGCCGTCGAAGGGGGCTTTGATCGTCGTGTACTCGAGATTGCGCTTGGCCTGCTCGACCTGACCTTTGGCCTGCAGGAGCGCGGCCTCGGTGGAATCGCGTTTGGCGCGCGACTCGTCCAGCTGGGCGACCGATACGGCTGATGATTTGACCAGGCTCTGCTTGCGCTCCAGATCGGCGTTCGCCTGCAACAGCAGGGCCTCTTGCTGCTTCTGGGTGGCTTCGGCGATCTGCAGGCTGATCTCGTAATCCTTCTTGTCGATCTGGAACAGCACGTCGCCCTTCTTGACGATGGCGCCGTCCTTGTAGCCGACCTTCTCCAGGAAGCCCGGCACGCGGGCGACGAGATCGACCCGGTTGAAGGGCGCGGTCGAGCCGGTCACCTCCAGGTACAGCGTCACCTTGCGCTGCTCAGGGCTAGCGACCGTCACCTCCGCCGGCGGGGGCGGCTGGTAAGTGTTGCGCTCCCCGCAAGCCGCAAGCGCCAGGATCGCGGTCATGGCCACGCCAAAGCGAAGTCTCGTTGCAGTTGCGCTCATGGTTCCGTCAGGGGTTTGTGTCGACACGTGCGCGGTCAGCACTAGCATGGTTGCGACGAGCTGATCAGCCTCACGCTGTAACAGACTCGGTGGAACTGCGCATCCATTTGGACGAAGCGGAAGTTAGCCGGCATGCCCCTTCGAAGGCGCGTGACAACCGCTTGTGGCCCAAGGCCGCCCTCATCTCATGGACCTATAGGTGTAGATCCAAATCGCCCCGCAACCATCTCAGCGCGCAGTGACCCAATCGAGGGCGCGTCCAAGGCCTGCTTTAAGGTGCAGTGTCTGCGGTGGTTAGAGTTCGACCAGATAGGTCTTACCGAAGCCAGAAGCGTAATCGACCAGCGCAATGGCCACAGGCACGATCTCATAAACGGCAAGCTGTTTGGGATCTTCCGGAACAAGCCGCTTCGATTGCGGCAGCGTGCGAAAGAGCTTCAAAGACAATTCGTGAGCCCTTTGTCTGTCGCCGACCCTTGCCGCTAAGCCGGACATGGACAAGCCGCGAAGCTTATAAAAGTCCTCCGTCTCGCTAGCGATTGCCACAGACACCTTGTTGTTGATCTTGATGTTCCCGGCCTTCTGCGATGTCGCATCCGTCGCAAAGTACAAGTTGAAGCCCTCATGAACGTAGTTGACCGTGGTTGCTTGCGGGAAGCCATCGGGCCGAATGGTCGCAAGCGTCATCATATGGTGCCGCTCCAACAGGTCCAGGATCTTGGATCTCAGTGCCGCATCCATCCGCGCGCCGTCCTAACCGTGCAGCAGGATAGCTCCAAGCGATACCGCTTCACAAACGACCGTGCAGCGGTCACCTCGATGTAGCGAACGCCCTCACAGCGCTGCTGCGTGGCGCGACTACCGGGCACGTGGGCGCGGTCGTCAACGTCCAAGCGGTCGATCATCGGACGCTGCTGCGGGCTTCAACTTCATGTGAACGCGTGGCGTCGTGAGGATTGGCGCATAAACGATGGCGAACAGGCTGAAGGCCGCTATCCAACCGAGAGCGGCAACGACGAGGAATTCGGCTTGAAAGTTGGGCACCAGAGGGGGGCCCGCAACCCGCAAACAAGTCGCCAGTGTAAGGAGGGCATAGGCCCAGACGATCGGTGCGGGCGCAACAAGCGGCCTGCCGGTATGTCCCAGCGACGCACGGCTCATCACCGCTAGAATCATGGTTCCGACGGCACCGGCGCCGTAGGCATGCAAGGCAGCCACATTCGGAATGCGGTCCGTGAGAGCGGCAAACGCCGACAGTAGAAGCCCCACCACGAGCCAAGCGTACCCCACGTGGAGGACACAGACGATCGGCGCCCGCCAAGTCGTCCAACCGCGCCACAGGAGAAGGCGTGCGCCGTTGAGACCCGCGGCCGCCAGCGCGACAGCTCCCTCTACACCACCTGGAACCGGTCCAATTTGGAATAGCGCTAGCAGGGCAATCGACGCCACTGAGGAGACGTCGAGCCAGGTCATGCGCCGCGGCATCGGCATCGCAGCGGAATTGAGGTGCAGCCAGTTGTGGGTGAACGCCGGGATGATCCGGCCCCCAATGATCGACACCATGAGGACGAGCAACATCAGTGCAAATCGCATGGTGCCGGCAGCGTCGAGCCCGACGATCCCGGTGACCGCGAGATGATAGGCAACATTGGCGGCGGTAAGCAGCGCAATTACGACAAGAAACACAAAATTGCGCGGTGCCGGTCTGGCGAAAAGTTGCGTCGCCGCGAACCCACCCAGCAGCGGGAGGAACGCAACATCGACGGCTGCGACGAGGCCGGGCGCCAGCACGCCCGACGCTGCCATCACCAGGCGCCCTGCGATCCAGACCGAGAACAGCAATACGAGAGGAGGTCCCGAAAGCGGCAGCGCACCGGTCCAGTTGGGGACGGCGGTCAACAGAAAGCCCGCGACGGCGGCTACGGCAAAACCAAAGATCATCTCGTGGGCATGCCAGGCGAACGGCGAGCCGCCAATGGGCAGATCCCACGGCACATCCAACAGAGCCTGTGAGCTCAACCACGCGAGCCATACAGCCATGATCAGGACGGCGTAGACGGCCGCCCCAAGAAAGAAGGGACGAAAGCCGTACGAGAAAAATGCGGCGAGGCTCGCTCGATGCCAGCGAGAGCCGGAGCTGCCGGCAATCCATGTTTGCGCCATGGTCGCTCTCCAGCCTATCGACAACAGAGCGTCATGCTACGGTGCGCTCGTGGGCGGCAACTTAACCGCGGTCAAGCGTCACGCATTCACCGGCATCGATGTGCAGGCGGACAGCTAGAATCCCTCCTCGCCGACGTCTCTCGATTCGACGAACCGGACCAGCAGATCCACGTCGACAATCGCGACGTGCTCGCGCTCGACGGTGACGCCAAGCGGCCTAAGCTTGGCCAGCGCGCGCGAAAGGCTCTCCGGCTTCATCCCCAGCCGCCCGGCGATGAGCGCCTTCTCGTAGGGAAGCTCGACCGTGCAGGACCCTTCGCGCACCGGACAGAGCTTGATCAGAAAATCGGCGATGCGTTGCGGAGCAGAGAGCATCTTGATCTGCTCGATCTGCTCGACAAGGAATTTCAGGTGATAGGAGGCCGATGCCAGCATCGAGAGCGCAAGGTCCGGCTGCTCGCGAATGCGCCGGCGTAGCAACTCTCCGTCGATGCGCACAAGACGCGCCGTTGTGGCGATCTCCGCGCTGACCGGATAGCGGCCACCCATAAAAATGGCCGCTTCGGCGAAGCTTTCGCCCCGGCAAAAAACGCCGACGATCGCCTCGCTGCCGTCAGGCGTGACGCGAAAAAGCTTCACCCAGCCGTCGAGCACCACAAAAAACGATGAAGCGGGCTCGCCTTGCTGAAACAGGAGCGTGCCTTTCTCATAGACGCGCACCGCCTGGTTGCCGACGAGCGACTGGGCAACCTCTTGCGGCATCGCGCCGAAGAGTGGCGTCGAACGCACGATCTGCCAGTCGCTTTGCTCCATTGGCCCTGCTTGATGAGCAATCTTACCGGCACGCACCATCGCGCCTTGGTCGCCGCATGCTCGCCAGTGCATCCTACTTTGCCGGCGATTTGCGCCGCAAGGCACGGCTGCTCCGCAGGTCATGTCGCACCCGCGCACGCGTCCCGATTGATCGCGGTTAAGTGGTGCGGCGTCTGCTGCGTGTAGCCTTAACCGATGACCCGAGGCAATAGCTCTCGCGTGGGAGGATGAGCGTGCCGATTGTGGCAACTCCGTGCACGCCGCATCGAGCGGCCTCAAACTGCCGTCGCCTCGCGTTCAGGGGGCTCTGCTTTGCAGGGAGCTTGCTGCTCGCGATGGCGGCACAGGCCGCAGGCTTCGGCGTCTACAAGGCGGACATCAAGCCGGCCGATGTCTTTCCTGGCGCTGAACGATTCGGTCCGATGGAGGGCACACCGCCGGCCGCGGCCGCCTACAAGAACGGCAAGATCGCGGGCTACGTCTTCGCGACCAGCGACACTGGCTATTCGGGAAAACCGATCAAAATCCTGGCTGGTCTCGATCTCGATGGCACGATTACGGGTGCGAAGGTAACGGAGCACCACGAGCCCATCCTACTGATCGGCATTCCCCAAGAGAGGCTGTTCGAGTTCGTCGCCCGCTACGTCGGGCGCAACGTCATCGAGATCGCCAAGCAGGGCCAAGACGGCGCGGTCGACATCATCAGCGGTGCGACCGTGACCGCAGTGGTCATCAACGACGGACTTCCTCGCCGAGCGCTTGCCGTCGCCAAATCGCGCGGCATCGCAGGGTTCCAGGCGCCGGTCGGGGAAAACACGGGCGGGACGTCGGGCACCATAACCACAATTGCCGATATCCCGTTTGAGGCCCTCGACTGGCCCGCTCTGCTCGGGGACGGCATGGTGCGGCGGCTTCACCTTTCGAACGCGGAAGCCGACGAAGCCTTCAAGAAAATCGGAGTCGGCAGTCCCGAACCCTACGCGCGCGCCGGGAATCCGGCAGAGGACTTCATCGATCTCTATCTGGCCCTTTTCAGCGTCGAGACGGTCGGGCGCTCTTTGCTCAGCCCCCAGGACTATGCAGCCGCGTCGTCGTGGCTTGACCCGGGACAAACGGCAATCGCCGTGGCAGCAAACGGTGACTACAGCTTCCGCGGCTCTGGTTTTGTGCGCGGCGGCATCTTCGACCGACTGCAATTGGTTCAGGACGAGACGACGATCCTCTTCAGGGACAAGGATTACCGCCGCATCGATCGTTTTAGCGCGCAGGGTGCACCAGACTTCAAGGAGGTTGCGCTATTTCGCATACCGAAGACGGCGAAGTTCGATCCGGCGCAGCCGTTCCGACTAGAGCTCTTGGCGCAGCGACCGATCGGCCCGATCAAGAAGGCCTACACGAGCTTCTCGCTTCCCTATCAGCTTCCCGCGAAACTGCTCACGACGAAGGAGCCCCCCAAGCAGGTCGCAGCGGCGGCGCCGGTCGCATCTGAAGGTCCACCCGCCACACCGCTTTGGATCAAAATCTGGCAGTCCCGCGCGATCGACATAGCCATCTTGGCGCTCTCGCTCTTCGTGCTGACGCTCATCTTCTTTTTCCAGGACTGGCTCGTGAAGCGGCCTGTCCTGTTCGGCCGGCTGCGCATGAGCTTCTTGCTGTTCAGCGTGCTTTGGCTGGGCTTCTACGCCAAGGCTCAGCTCTCTGTCGTCAACGTTTTCACGTTCGCGAATTCGGTCTTCACGGGCTTCCGCTGGGATTTCTTCTTACTCGAGCCCCTGATTTTCATGCTGTGGTGTGCAACCGCCGTCTCGCTGCTGTTCTGGGGCCGTGGCGGCTTTTGCGGCTGGCTTTGCCCATTCGGCGCCCTCCAAGAGCTTCTCAATCACACCGCACGGCGGCTCGGCGTCCGGCAGTACGCCGTGCCCTTCGCGTGGCACGAGCGGCTCTGGGCCTTGAAGTACATCCTCTTTCTCGGGCTTTTCGGCGTATCACTCGGCAACATGGCGCTCGCCGAGCAGCTGGCCGAGATAGAACCATTCAAGACGGTGGTGCTGCTGCGCTTCATGCGCGAGTGGCCCTTCGTGGTCTTCGCCCTGGGATTGCTCACCGCCGGGCTTTTCATTGAGCGCTTCTACTGCCGCTACCTCTGCGTCCTTGGCGCGGCACTCGCGATCCCAGGTCGCGGGCGCATGTTCGCCTGGCTCAAGCGGCGCAAGCAGTGCGGCTACGAATGCCAACTCTGCGCCAAGAACTGCATGGTCCAGGCAATCCACCCCTTGGGCCAGATCAATCCCAACGAGTGCCTCTACTGCATGCACTGCCAGGTCATCTACTGGGACGACCAC
>CAYUBZ010000099.1:0-7809 GCA_964443205.1 uncultured Hyphomicrobium sp.
CGTCGGTGCCGCCGATGTACATGCCGGGGCGGCGGCGCACGGGCTCGAGGCCTTCCAAGACCTCGATGTCGGCGGCCGTGTAGCGGTCGGAGGCGTCGCCAGAGCGGCGGGAGCGGCCCGTCTTGTCGGTCATGAAGCTTTCGAGCGTTGAGAAGAGGTCGCGTACGGCTCCGGCCATGCGTCGCGTGTCCCGGTTCTGCAGGTCCTGCTGCCCGGCACGGGACGCGGGGGACTGGAGGCCGCCGCCGGCGAATCTTCTTAAAAGTTCCGAGCCAGTGAGGTGGCACGGGGGCCCCGGTCTTGGCAAGTCTGGCAGCCAACGCCAAATGGCCAATGGCTTAACGTGTGCTTTGCCGCGGCCATGCGCGGGGGTTGACGTTGCACGCGCGCCACGGTTTGGCCGCGCGCGGATGGTGAAAGGCGATCGCCATGGATCACAACTTTCCCGAGTACACGGCCGGCGAGCGCGTCGCAGACGGCTGCATTCACGTCGTCAGCGTCGTCGGCAGCCTGGCGGCGGCGGCAACGCTGACGACGGTCGCTTTTCTGTACCTGCCGCCGCTGTCGACGGTCAGCATCGTCGTCTACAGCATCGGCATGGTCGCGGTGTTCGGCTTCTCCGCCGCGTACAATCTTGTGGGCTGGCCGCGACTGAAGGCCATCCTGCGGCGCTTCGATCACGCGGCGATCTACGTGAAGATTGCCGCGACCTATACCCCGTTTGCGATGGTGAAGATGGGGGGCGTCGCAGGCTTCGGCCTCTTGGGCGTCGTTTGGGCCGTCGGGTTGTTCGGCGTGGCCGCCAAGCTGTTCTGGCCGGCGCAGCTCGTGCGCACCTCGTATGTTTTGTACCTCGCTCAGGGCTGGGCCTGCCTTGCGGCACTGCACCCTTTCACCACGGCGGTTTCCGGTCGCGTCGTGCTCTTGCTCGTGCTGGGTGGGGCCCTCTACACGATCGGCGTCGTCTTCCATCTCTGGCGCTCGTTGCCTTACCAAAACGCCATTTGGCATGCTCTCGTGCTGATGGCTTCGGCCTGCCACTTCGCAGCCGTTGTCGACGCGGTCGCTTTGAGCGCTGCGTAGTTCCTCTGCTGTTTTGCTTTGCGGGCGCCATGCTATTAGCTTCGGCGACGGCCGATAAAGAGGCTTTCGCCTGCGTGCGCGGACCGTCCGACATGCGCAAAAATCGTCTACTGCCCCACTCAAGCTGGCTTGCGCGGCAAGCCGCGGCAGCCGGCTGCGCAGTGACGCTCGCCTGCCTCGTCGCCGTCTCGTCGGCCGCCGAGGACGAAGAGAAGGTCTCCATCGAAGAGCTATTGAAGTCCGGATGGCAGGTTGCCGGCTACACGAGCACGGTCGACAACCGGTCCACGTTCATTCTCTTCCGGCATCCCGACAAGCCCTACCTCGTGCAGTGCCGCACGGGCTATGACGTGACCCGCAAGCCGCGCGTCCACTCGAACTGCTATGAGCTGCGGTAGCGTCGACCGCGACGCGTCGGCCTCCGCCGCAGCTCGCGGCCTTCGCCGCATATGGCCGCCAGGGTGCCGAGCAGGACGTGGGCAGCCAGCGGCCTGCGCAGAACCGGCGCGCGCTCCCAACGCGTGTCGGCGGGCTCTTCGGCGTCCACTATGAGCAGGAAGGGCACGGCATAGAGATCGAGGCATGCCGACACGCATGCGATGGTGTGTTTCCCCAGATGAACGTCGAGGATGGCGGCCGCGAGTGCGTGCCGGCTGGCGATGAGCATTGCCCGATAGGTGTCATGGGCGAGCAGCACGGTAGCGCCCGCACTGCGCAGCACGCTTTCCGTGTGCGGCGCCGAGGCCTCATCCTCGGCAAGGAGGACCAGCTGGCCCGCCAGCACCGCGGACCGCGCAGCAAATGAGCTCATTGAACACGAACGCTCTCTTCGAACCTAAATTCCACGTGGGGGACCGCGCCGGCGCCGGAGCGAGAGGAGGAGTGCGGCCCTCGAAAATAGTGGGCCGCGAAGTACTAGATTCCGGCGGACAAAGTACGACCCCGCCTCGTATTGAAAGCAACCGACTCCTCCCGCCTCGACCCGTGCGGTCGGCGGCCCCGGCCGCCGCGCTCCGCGAGCCCGAAGCATCGCGGCTCGAAGGTGCGGCAAGAACCAGCCTTAATCGTTGATACGGACCCGGCCGGCGCCGCGCATCCCCCAGATGGGTGAGGTTGCTCCTGGGCTACAACGGCGGCCGATGTCGGAAGTCAACACTTGGCATTTGTTAGAACGGGTTGTCTTCCGAGAGCCCGCGCGTTGCGAAAAACTCGCGGGTAATCTTGAACACGACTGGGCTGAGGAGTGCCAGCGCGATCAGGTTGGGGATCGCCATCAAGGCGTTCAGCGTATCGGCCAGCAGCCAGACAAAGCTCAGCTTCAGCGTCGCGCCGACGAGCGCGGCCGCCGACCACACGATGCGGAATGGCAAAATGATGCGGATGCCGAACAGGTATTGCAGCGAGCGCTCGCAGTAGTAGCTCCAGGCGAGCATTGTCGTGAAGGCGAAGACCGCGAGCGCGATTGCGACGATGTAGCTGCCGACATTTGGCAGCGCCGTGTCGAAGGCTACCGTGGTCAGCTCGGCGCCGGTCGCGCCGCTGGTCCAGGCGCCCGTCGTCAAGATCGCCAGTGCCGTGAAGGAACAGATGACGATCGTATCGATGAACGTTCCGAGCATGGCGACGAGGCCCTGACTAACGGGCCCCTTGGTCTGGGCGGCGGCATGGGCGATCGGCGCCGAGCCGAGTCCCGCCTCATTGGAGAAGACACCGCGCGCCACGCCGAACTTCATGGCGGCCCACACTGCGGCGCCGGCAAAGCCCCCGCTGGCGGCGGCCGGCGAGAAGGCATGCTCGAAGATCAGAGCGAATGCGGCGGGGATGGCATGGGCGTTCGCGATCATGACCACGAGGCACGTGCCGACGTAGGCTATCGCCATAAACGGTACGAGCTTGTCGGCCACGGCGGCAATGCGCTCGATGCCGCCGATCAGCACTGTGCCGACCAGCGCCACCAGCACCAGCCCCGTCACCCAATGCGGGATGGAGAAAGAGGCCTCAATTGCGTCGGCGACGGAGTTGGCCTGCACCATGTTGCCGATGCCGAAGCCGGCAATGCTGGCGAAGAAGGCAAAGCACACGGCGAGCCACGTCCAGTGCGGCCCCAGCCCGTTGGTGATGTAGTACATGGGGCCGCCGACGTACTTGCCGCGCTCGTCCTTGATGCGGTAGCGCACCGCGCACACGGCCTCGGCGTACTTGGTCGCCATGCCGACGAGCGCCGTCATCCACATCCAGAACACCGCGCCCGGGCCGCCGAGGAAGATCGCCGTGGCGACGCCGGCGATGTTGCCGGTGCCGATGGTCGCCGCCAGCGCCGTCATGAGAGCGCCGAATGGGCTGATCTGGCCGGGACCACGGGCCTCGCGTCCCCGCCACAGCAGGGCGAACGCAAATGGGATCTTGAGGACGGTTAGAAGCCGCAGGCCGAGCGAGAGGTAGAGCCCGACGCCGAGGATCAGCACCAGCATCGGGACGCCCCAGACGATGCCGTTGAGCCAGTTGACGGCCTCGGTGACGACTTTCATTCCGTGTTCCCCCGCCAAGCCCGCTCAAGCCGCGACGTTGTCGATGAGGCGCGTTGCGCCGAGCCATGCAGCGGCGAGGACGCGCAGTGGCCGCTCCGTCGGCGCGCTCACCGCTTTGAGTGTGTCCGCCTCGCGCACGGCGACGTAGTCGACCTTGGTGAAGCCCGCCGCCTCGAGGCGGCGCTGGGCGTCGGCGCAGAGCGCGTCGAGCTCGGGCAGCTGCGGCTCGACGGGGAGCTGGCGCGGGTCGCGGACAAGCGGTGCGGGACGCGGGCGCCGTGCGGCCACATCACCGCCGCCGCGTACGACCGCTGCGGCCTTCTCCGCGACCTCGGCGAGAATTCCGTGCAGCGCCGGGGCCACGGCCCGCTCCTCGGCCGTCAGGTACGCGTTGCGCGAAGACAGCGCCAGTCCGTCCGCCTCGCGCACCGTCGGCTCGGCGACAATTTTCAGGGGCAGGTCGAGGTCGCGCACCATCTGGCGGATGACGCAGAGCTGCTGATAGTCCTTCTCGCCGAAGAGAGCCATGTCGGGCGCGGCTGCCGAGAACAGCTTGCAGCACACGGTCGCCACCGCGCTAAAAAAGTGCGGGCGGAACGCGCCTTCGAGCTCGAGCGCCGCTCCGCCCGGCACGACGCGTGTGGCAAAGCCCTCCGGGTACATCTCGTCCGCCGTCGGCGCCCACACGAGATGACACCGCTCGGCGCCGAGCTTGGCGAGGTCGGCCGCCTCGTCGCGCGGGTAGCGGGCGAGGTCCTCGCGCGGACCGAATTGGCTCGGATTGACGAAGATCGAGACCAGCGTGCGGTCGGCCTCTGTCGCGGCGCGGCGCACGAGCGCCAAGTGGCCAGCATGCAGCGCGCCCATGGTCGGCACGAGCGCGACCGTTTGCCCGCTCTTGCGCCACCCGGCCACGGCCGCGCGCAGCGCGCCGACCGTGCGGACGACCTCCAGCTGTTCACGTCCCACGAAAGCCTCGCCTTGCTTCGATCCGGCGCGAAGCTCGGCCAGGGCAGGCCCCGGCGTCAAGGAATGACTGTGGGTAGGTGACTTTGCGCCACGGCTCGGGGTCGGGCAGCGCGAGCGCTCATGTTCCCGATTTGCTAGAGTGCCCCCATATCGAATCGAGTGGGGCGGGGCGCCGGACTTAGCTTAATTGGGGACAGCATGGTCGCATTGAAGATGGCCGAGACCAGTGACGAGGTGCACGACAGGGCGCCGCTCGGGCCGCCGCGCGACGAGATTGCGGCCCACCACCTGTTCGACGAGACGCGGCTCTTAGACCGGCTGATCGAGCGCGCCGTCTTTTCGGAGGAGGAGCGCCGCCGCGCCGCCGACCTCGCGCGCCGCCTCGTGCACGCGGCCCGCACCAACAAGGGCAAGCACGCAGGCGTCGACGCATTCATGCGCGAGTACGGGCTTTCCAGCGAGGAAGGCGTCATCTTGATGTGCATCGCCGAGGCGCTCTTAAGGATTCCCGACAGCGACACGGCCGACGAGCTCATCGCCGAGAAGATCTCCGGCGGTCATTGGGAGCGCCATCTCGGCCACTCCGACAGCATGTTCGTCAACGCATCGACTTGGGCGCTGCTGCTCACGGGCCGCGTCGTCAAGCTCAAGGACGCGAGCGGCGCCAACCCTATCGACGCGGTCAAACGCCTCGTTGCGCGCTCGGGCGAGCCCGTCATTCGCCAGGCCGTGCGCCAGGCGGTGAAGATATTGGGCGACCAGTTCGTGCTGGGCCGCACCATCAGGGAGGCGCTCGCACGCGCGCAAGGCTACGAGGAGCAGGGCTACCTGTTCTCCTACGACATGCTGGGCGAGGCGGCGAAGACGCAGAAGGACGCCGACCTCTACTACGAGCGCTACATGGGGGCGATCGATGCCGTCGGGCAGGCAGCGGGTCCGTTCGCCACCATGCATCTCGATGCGCTCTACAAGCGCCCCGGTTTGTCGGTGAAGCTGTCGGCCCTGCACCCGCGCTTCGAGCCCGGCAAGGAGACCCGCCTCGACGAAGAGCTTGCCCCCCGCTTGATCAGCCTCGCCCGTGCCGCGCGCTCGCGCGGACTGGCGCTCACCATCGATGCCGAGGAGCAGGATCGCCTCGACCCGACGCTGCAGTACTTCGCTGCGGCCTTCACCAATCCGGCGCTCGACAGCTGGAATGGGCTGGGCATCGCCGTGCAGGCCTACGGCAAGCGCGCCATCCCCGTGCTGCGCTGGCTGCGCCGGCTGGCGGAGCGCACGGGCAAGCGCATCCCCGTCCGCCTCGTCAAGGGGGCCTACTGGGACAGCGAGATCAAGTGGGCGCAGGAACGCGGCCTTGCCGACTACCCTGTGTTCACGCGCAAGCTCAACACCGATGTGTCGTATCTCGCCTGCGTGCGGCTGCTGTTGAGCGACGCTAAGGCCTTCTACCCGCAGTTCGCCACCCACAACGCGCACGCGCTCGCCGCCGCGCACGTCGCCGGCGGCTCGGCGGTTTTCGAGTTCCAGCGTCTGCACGGCATGGGCGAGGCGCTTTACGAGGAGGTCGTCGGTGAAGGGATGATCGGCCGGCCGTGCCGCATCTATGCGCCCGTCGGCGGCCACGAGGACTTGCTCGGCTATCTCGTGCGGCGCCTGTTGGAGAACGGCGCCAACACCTCCTTCGTCAACCGGCTCGCCGACGAGGAGGCGCCCGTCGCCGACATCATCCGTGATCCCGTCGAGGCAGCCGAGCGCGAGCGCGGCGCAGCGCCGACCGCGTCGCTTATTCCGCCTCCGCGCGATATCTACCTGCCGGCGCGCAAGGCCGCGAGCGGGCTGGCGCTCAGCGAAGCGTCGGTGCGCGACGAGCTTCTTGCCCAGATGGCCGCAGCGCTCGACGATACGTTCGAGGCCGGCCCCATCATCGCCGGAGAGGCGACGGCGGGCGGGGACTCGGCAAGCCTCGTCACCTGCCCACACGACCGGCGCGAGCGCCTCGGCACCGTGCGCATCACCACGCCCGCTCAGGCCGACGCCGCGATCGAGTGCGCCAAGGGCGCCCAGCACGCCTGGAACCGCCTCGGGGGCGAGGGGCGCGCCGAGATCCTGGAAACGGCGGCCGAGCTCTTCGAGCGCGACCGCGCGCGCTTGATGGCAGTGATCGTGCGCGAGGCCGGCAAGACGCTGGATGGTGCGCAGGGCGACGTGCGCGAGGCCGCCGATTTCCTGCGCTACTACGCGAGCGAAGCGCGCCGCCTGTTCACCGGGCCGGTGCCGCTGCCAAGCCCCACGGGCGAGCGCAACACGCTGACGCTCAGCGGGCGCGGGGCTTTCGCGTGCATCTCGCCGTGGAACTTCCCGCTGGCGATTTTTACCGGCCAGGTGGCGGCAGCACTCGCCGCCGGCAACACGGTGCTCGCCAAGCCCGCCGAGCAGACGCCCATCACCGCGTTTCTGGCGACGCGGCTGTTGCATGAGGCGGGCGTGCCGGTCGACGTCTTGCATCTGTTGACGGGCAGCGGCCGTCTCGGCGAGGCGCTCGTCAAGGACGTGCGCGTGAAGGGCGTATCGTTCACGGGCTCCAACGAGACGGCATGGTCGATTCAACGGGCGCTTGCCGATCGCCGCGCGGCGATTGTGCCGTTCATCGCCGAGACCGGCGGTCTCAATGCGATGATCGCGGACTCGAGCGCGCTGACCGAGCAGGTGGTGCGCGACTGCATGCGCTCGGCCTTCGACAGCGCCGGCCAGCGCTGCTCGGCGGCGCGCGTGCTGTTCCTGCAGGACGATTGCGCCGACGACGCCATCGACATGCTCATCGGCGCCATGCAGGCGCTCGACATCGGCGACCCCTTCGACTACGCGACCGACATCGGACCGGTGATCGACGAGGAATCCCAGGACCGGCTCGAAGGACACAAAATGCGCATGCAGCGCGAAGGGCAAGAGCTGGTCGATCTGGTCCTGCCGGAGCATTGCCGCGAGGGGTCATTCGTGACGCCGGCGGCCTACGAGATCGAGAGCCTGAGCGTGCTGGAGCGCGAGGTCTTCGGGCCCATCCTGCACGTTGTCCGCTACGAGGGGGGCCATCTCGACAAGGTCGTCGCCGCCATCAACGCGTCGGGCTTTGGCCTGACCTTGGGGCTGCACAGCCGCATGGAGGGGGTGGCGGACTACGTCGCCGAGCACGCGCGCGTCGGCAACCTCTACGTCAACCGCAACCAGATCG
>CAYUBZ010000100.1:0-7758 GCA_964443205.1 uncultured Hyphomicrobium sp.
CGGTGATCATGGTGATGCTGTCGCGGTTCCCCCTGCTCGTGTGGGGCGGCGGGGCTCTGCTCGGCTGGATCGCCGCCGAATTGATTGTCCGGGAGAAGGTGCTGAAGCCGACCGTTGCCGACCTTACGACATGGCTCGATTTCGATTTGCACAAGTTCGAGCTCTGGGTCGGCGCAGCGGGTGCTTTGCTCGTCGTTGTCGTTGGCGCCCTGATCATGCGCGCGCGCGGCGAGAGCCGGCGCGAGCTAAATTAACCCTTCCCGCGGCACTGCAGTGCGGCATCGCGTCTAGTGTCCCGATTGCGAAGTTCGCCCGAGACTTGATGCCGGGTTCACGAGCGAACTTCGCAATCAAAAGGGACACTAGAATCATGGAGTTGCTCGTGTGATTCAGATCGAGAAATTCACTAAACATTTGCCGCAAGCAACGACGAATTTCTCGATCATCACTCGAGTGGAAAGTCGAGGCTTGGCTGGCGCCGCTCAAACCGCCAATATCGGGCGCAGGGATAAGGCCGCCGGCGGGTTGCCAGTGCACTCCGTCGCGGCGGCCACACAAGAGAAGTTTTGGGAGGAACGCCAGCCGTGACCGTCAAATCCGACATCGAGATTGCCCGCGCGGCGACGATGAAGCCGATTGCCGAGGTGGCCGCCAAGATCGGCATTCCCGCCGATGCCCTCATCCCCTACGGCACGACGAAGGCCAAGGTCTCCTTCAACTACATCGACTCGCTGAAAGACCGGAAGGACGGCAAGCTCATTCTCGTGACCGCCGTCACCCCGACCCCTGCCGGCGAAGGCAAGACGACGACGACGGTGGGGCTCGGCGACGCCCTCAACCGCATTGGCAAGAAGGCAATGATGTGCCTGCGCGAGCCCTCGCTCGGGCCCTGCTTCGGGGTCAAGGGCGGTGCGGCGGGTGGCGGCTATGCCCAGGTCGTGCCCATGGAGGACATCAATCTGCACTTCACGGGCGACTTCCATGCCATCACCTCGGCGCACAACCTGCTCTCCGCCATGGTGGACAACCACATTTACTGGGGGAACGGTCTTGGCCTCGACGGCCGCCGCGTGGCCTGGCGGCGTGTGCTCGACATGAACGACCGGGCGCTGCGCGCGATCGTCAACTCGCTTGGCGGCGTGTCGAACGGCTTTCCGCGCCAGGACGGGTTCGACATCACGGTCGCCTCCGAGGTCATGGCCATCCTGTGCCTGGCCCTCGACTTGAAGGATCTGGAGCGCCGCCTCGGCAACATCATCGTCGGCTACACGCGCGACAAGACGCCGATCCGCGCCCGCGAGCTCAAGGCCGACGGCGCCATGACGGTGCTGCTCAAGGACGCGCTGATGCCGAACCTGGTGCAGACCTTGGAGAACAACCCCACCTTCATTCACGGCGGTCCGTTCGCCAACATCGCCCACGGCTGCAACTCGGTGCTCGCCACCAAGACGGCATTGAAGCTCGCCGACTACGTGGTGACGGAGGCGGGCTTCGGCGCCGACCTCGGCGCGGAGAAATTCTTCGACATTAAGTGCCGCAAGGCGGGGCTCGCGCCCGACGCCGTCGTCATCGTCGCCACGGTGCGCGCCCTGAAGATGCACGGCGGCGTCTCCAAGGAGAGCCTCAAGAACGAGAACGTCATGGCCGTCAACAAGGGCTGCGAGAACCTGAAGCAGCACTTGGAGAATATCGGCAAATTCGGCGTGCCCGTCGTCGTCGCCGTCAATCGCTTCATCACCGATACGGAGGCCGAGATCCAGGAGGTGATGAAGGCGGCCGAGAGCGTCGGCACCAAGGCCTTCATGTGCACCCACTGGGCCGACGGCAGCGCCGGGACCGAGGCGCTGGCACGCCACATCGTGGAGCTTGCCGACAGCGGCAAGGCCGCGTTCCGGCCGCTCTATCCCGACGAGATGAGCTTGCGCGACAAGGTCAAGACGATTGCCACCGAGATCTATCGCGCCTCCGACATCGCCTGCGATGCCTCGGTGGAGACCGCGTTCAAGGATCTGGAAGCCGGCGGCTTCGGCAAGCTGCCCGTGTGCATGGCCAAGACCCAGTACTCATTCTCCACCGATCCCAACTCGCGTGGCGCGCCGAGGGGCCACGTGGTGCCGGTGCGCGAGCTACGCCTCTCTGCCGGCGCGGAGTTCGTCGTTGTCATCACCGGCGAGATCATGACCATGCCGGGCTTGCCGCGCGTGCCGGCGGCAGAAGCCATTCGCATCAACCCGGACGGTCAAATAGAAGGCCTGTTCTGAGGTCGCGGTGTTGCGTGGCGTGGGCGGGTTGCCAAATCTTCGGGCAACTGCCTGCGGTTAGAGCAGTCTGAAGCGCCGACGCTCTTGTTAATTGTCGCAATTTGCGGGCATTTGCGCATTGGCCCGGCATTTGCGGCAGCAAACTATAAACGGAGCACCGATCGCCTTGGGTGAGGCATTCGATGAAATGAACGGTTCAGGCGACGGAGTGCGCCCGCCGTATCGTGCCTTTGCCGAGTGGATTGGCACGCAAAAGCTGGATGATCTGAAGCGAAAGGCTGCCGAGGCGGAGACGCTCTTCCGCCGGACCGGCATTACCTTTGCCGTCTACGGCGACGAGAGCGCGGGCGAGCGCCTCATCCCCTTCGACATAATTCCACGCATCATCTCCGCTGCCGAGTGGCACCGGCTGAGCGTCGGCATCGAGCAGCGCGTGCGCGCGCTCAATGCCTTCATGTACGATATCTACCACCGCCAGGAGATCATCAAGGCGGGCCGCGTCCCCGAGGGGCTGGTGATCAACAACAGCGCCTTCGTGCCGGAGATGGTCGGCGCCGAGCCGCCGCGCGGAATTTACAGCCACGTCGTCGGCATCGACCTCGTGCGCACGAGCGAGAACGATTTTTTCGTGCTGGAGGACAACACGCGAACGCCGTCGGGGGTCTCCTACATGCTGGAGAACCGCGAGACGATGATGCACATGTTCCCGGATCTGTTCGCCAAGAACCGCGTCGCCTCCATCGATAACTACCCCGAGAACCTTCTGAAGACGCTGGAGAGCGTGGCGCCGCGTGAGCTCGACAAGGAGCCGACGATCGCGCTGCTGACGCCCGGGCCCTACAACAGCGCCTACTTCGAGCACTCCTTCCTCGCCGACCAGATGGGCGTTGAGCTGGTCGAGGGGCACGATCTCATCGTGCTCGACGGCGCGCTGCAAATGAAGACGACGCAGGGTCCGACGCAGGTCGACGTGCTTTACCGCCGCATCGACGACGATTTTCTCGACCCGCTGGTGTTCCGCCCGGATTCTGTGTTGGGCGTGCCGGGACTCTTTGATCTCTACCGGGCCGGCCGCGTGACCATCGTCAACGCGCCCGGCGCCGGCATCGCCGACGACAAGGCGATCTACAGCTACATCCCCGAGATCGTGCGGTTCTACACCGGCCGCTCTCCCATCCTGAAGAACGTGCCGACCTACAACTGCCGCAACGCCGACGATCTGACCTACGTGCTGGAGCACTTGGCGGAGCTCGTGGTCAAAGAGGTGCACGGCTCGGGCGGATACGGAATGCTGGTCGGGCCGGCAGCCTCGAGCAGCGAGATCGAGATGTTCCGCGCCAAGCTCAAGGCGCGCCCCGACAACTACATTGCCCAGCCGACCTTGGCCCTGTCGACCTGTCCGACGCTCGCCGATGCGGGCGTCGCTCCGCGCCATCTCGACTTGCGCCCCTTTGCGCTCTTTGGGGATCAGGTGCGTCTCGTTCCAGGTGGCCTGACGCGCGTCGCCTTGAAGCCGGGCTCGCTCGTCGTCAACTCGAGCCAGGGCGGCGGCACCAAGGATACCTGGGTGCTCAAGGATTGAAGCATGCGGGCAGCGAGCGCCAAATAGATGCTGGGACGGACGGCAAACGATCTTTTCTGGCTCGCGCGCTACGTGGAGCGCGCAGAGAGCATGGCGCGCCTCATCGAGGTCGGCTATCGCATCGCGCTTCTGCCGCGCGACGACGAGGAAGGCTACAACGAGGAGTGGCGGTCCACGCTCGCCAGCGCCGGGTGCACGCAAGGGTATTTCTCCAAGTACGAGACGCCGAACGCCCGCGACGTCATCAATTATCTGCTGTTCGACAACTCCAATCCGTCGAGCGTCCAGTCGTGCTTGACGGCGGCCAGGCGCAACGGTCGCGCGCAGCGCACCGCGCTCACCCGCGACATGTGGGTTGCGCTCAACGACTCGTGGATGGAGTTCGCTGGTTTCCGTCCGGCCGACATTACCACCGACAAGTTGCCGGGGCTTTTGGATTGGATCCGGTCCCGCTCGGCACTTTATCGCGGCGCCATGCTTAACACAATTTTGCGGGGCGACACCTACCATTTCAGTCAGATCGGCACCTTCCTGGAGCGCGCCGACAACACCGCGCGTATCCTCGACGTGAAATATTTCGTGCTGCTGCCGGAGATCGAGATGGTGGGGAGCAGCGTCGACAACGTGCAATGGGGTGCCATTCTGCGATCGGTCTCCGCCCACCGCAGCTACCGCTGGGTCTACAAGCAGAACTACCGCCCGTGGCGCATCGCCGAGTACCTGATCTTCAACCGTGCCATGCCCCGGTCGCTGCATGCGTGCTACGACTACATCACCACCTCGCTCGACGGGCTCACCCAGACGACGCGCATGCGTCACGCCTGCCAAGAAACCGCCAGCGAGACCGCGCGCTTCCTCGCCGAGGGCGATATCAATGCCGTGTTCCAGTCGGGCCTGCACGAGTTCCTGGTCGACTTCATCGCCCGCAACAACCGGGTAGGCCGCGAGGTTGCCGAGGCCTATCATTTCAATGGATGAGAATAGCAAGGTGAACGGCTCGTGCTCGTCTCGATCTCTCATGTGACGCGATACTCGCTGGCCGTTCCGGCCCACTACAGCATTCAGTGTCTGCGGCTGACGCCGCCGTCGTTCGAAGGCCAAAAGGTCGTGAGCTGGTCGATCGAGATGCCGCACATCGAGGACGCGGTGCGCTTCCGTGACTGCTACGCCAACATGGCCCACTTGGTCGTAATTCCGGACGCGCACCAGCAGATCGAAATCGTCGCCAGAGGGGCGGTCGAGACGCGCGATTGCGCCGGGTTCGTGCGCGGCCTGATCGAGGTGGCGCCGAGCAACGTCTACAAACGCGAGACTCCGGCGACGGCGCCCGATGACGGCATCGAGGAATTGTCCGCCAGTGTGGCCGGAGATGACACGATTGCGTGCATGCATAAATTGATGGATGCCGTGCATGAACGCGTCGAGTATGTGATCGGTGTCACGTACTCCCACACCAGCGCGGCAGAGGCGCTGAAGGACGGCCAGGGAGTCTGCCAGGACCACGCCCACGTTTTCATTTCGGCGGCCCGCGTCATGGGTTTGCCCGCGCGCTACGTGAACGGCTATTTCCTCACCGAGGGCGACGAGCCGGCCGAGGCGCACCACGCCTGGGCCGAGGTCTGGATCAAGGGGCTGGGCTGGCTCGGGTTCGATCCGGCCAACCAGATGTGCCCCACCGACCGCTACGTCCGCTTGGCCTGCGGCCTCGATTCGGCCTCGGCTGCACCGATAAGAGGCACCCGCCGGGGCGGGGCCGAGGAGGTGCTTGACGTCATCGTCGAAGTCCAGCAGCAAGGCTCCCAGCAGCAATGAGCCCGGCTCGCGTCCGCGGCCGAAAGCAACCCGATTAGAAGGTGGTGGGATGACCTATTGCGTCGCGATGCGGTTGAATCGCGGCTTAGTGTTCGCCGCCGACACGCGCACGAACGCCGGCGTCGACAACGTCGCGCAGTACCGCAAGATCCACTACTGGTGCCAGCCCGGCGACCGGGTGCTCGTGCTGCTGGCGGCCGGCAACCTTTCCTTGACGCAGTCGGTGGTCAGTCTGCTGAACGAGCAGCTGCTCGAGCCCGACCCGGAAGCGCCTAACCTTATGTCTGTGCACTCGATGTACCGCGCCGCGCGGCTCGTCGGCGATGCCATTCGCAGCGTGCGTGCCGTCGACGGCCCCGCGCTCGATTCCTTCAAGACGGGGTTTGCCGGCTCGTTCATTCTGGGCGGACAGATCAAGTCGGAGCCGCCGCGCCTGTTCCAGGTCTACCCCGAGGGCAACTTCATCGAGGCGACCGACGACACGCCCTATTTCCAGATCGGCGAGCACAAATACGGCAAGCCCATCCTCGACCGCGTGGCACAGCCCACCATGCGCCTGGGCCAGGCGGCGAAGCTGATCCTGTTGTCGTTCGATTCGACGCTGCGCTCCAATCTGTCGGTCGGTCTTCCCATCGACATTCTGATCTATGAGCGCGACAGCCTCGATTTGCGGCGCGAAAAGCGCATCGGTCCCGACGACGAATACTTCAAGAAGCTTTCGACCTCCTGGTCGGAGGCGCTGCGCGAGGCATTCACCAAGATCGACGAGTTCGACGTCTAGGGGGCCTTTCGCTGCGTTCGTCGCTTGAAGGCCGCGCGGCGTGCGGCTAAGCCGCAATTGCCAGCCGCCGATCCGGTGGGGTAGCCCTTCCCCGCGACGTGGCGCACGGCCGTGGGCAGGGCCGCACATGGGGAGAACGCTTTGAATATCTGCATGATCGGTGCCGGCTACGTCGGTCTCGTCTCGGCCGCCTGCTTTTCCGAGTTCGGCTGGACCGTGACCTGCGTGGACAAGGACCAGGCGCGTCTTACCGACCTCAAGGCGGGGAAATCGCCGATCTACGAGCCGGGGCTCGACGATCTGGTCGCGCGCAACATGACGGCCAAGCGCCTCCTGTTCACCGACGATCTGGCGTCGGCGGTGAAGGACGCCGACATCGTGCTGCTCGCGGTCGGCACGCCCATGCGCCGCGGCGACGGCCACGCCGACCTTTCGTACGTCTATGCCGCCGTCGAGGACATGGCACCGCATCTGCAGGGCTTCACGGTCATCGTCACCAAGTCGACGGTGCCGGTGGGAACCAGCCGCGAGATCGAGCGACGTCTGCGGGCGCTGCGCCCCGAGGCCGAGTTTGCCGTTTGCTCGAACCCGGAGTTCCTGCGCGAGGGATCGGCGATCCAGGACTTCATGCATCCCGACCGCGTGCTCATCGGGGTGGATGATCAGCGCGCGCGCGAGCTGATGGGACGTATTTACAAGCCGCTGGCCCTGCGCAATGCGCCGGTGATGTTCGTCGGCCGCGAGTCGGCCGAGCTCGCCAAATACGCCGCCAACGCCTTTCTCGCGCTCAAGATCAGCTTCATCAACGAGATCGCCGACCTGTGCGAGGAGCTGGGCTCCGACGTGCAGGAGGTGGCCTCCGCCATGGGCAAGGACGGGCGCATCGGCGACAAGTTCTTGCACCCCGGCCCCGGCTACGGCGGCTCGTGCTTCCCCAAGGACGTCTCGGCTCTGATCCGCACCGCGCGCGAGGCCAAAGCGCCGGTGTCGATCGTCGAGCAGGTGAGCCGCGTCAATGATGAGCGCAAGATCGCCATGGGACGGCGCGTCGAGCAGGCCGCGGGCGGCTCGGTGCAGGGCAAGACGGTGGCGGTTCTGGGCGTCACCTTCAAACCCAATACCGACGACATGCGCGATGCCCCGAGCCTCGTCATCGTGCCGATGCTGCAGGAGCGCGGGGCGACCATCCGGGCCTACGACCCGCAGGGGCGCAAGCACGGCGAAGCGCTGCTGCCGGGCGTGACCTGGTGCGAAAGCGCGCTGGAGGCCGCCGACGGCGCCGATGTTCTGGTGGTCGTCACCGAGTGGAACGAGTTCCGCGC
>CAYUBZ010000101.1:0-7709 GCA_964443205.1 uncultured Hyphomicrobium sp.
TTCGGCGACATCGTCAACTGGGACTTCCTGCCCGACAACTCCATCGACGGCATGACCATCATCGGCGCCAACCCGGTGTTCGGCCTCAACGCGCTCGGCGGCGCGGTGACGATCTTCATGCGCGACGGCTTTAGCTATCAGGGCGCCGAGCTCGACGTGCGCGGCGGCTCCTTCGGCCGCTACCAAGGGGCGCTCACGCTGGGCGCCAATTCGGGGAGCTGGGGCGGCTTCATGGCCTTGGAGGGCATCCACGACAGCGGCTACCGCAACTTCTCGCCGTCGCGGATCCGCCGCATGTACAGCGACGTCGGCGCCAAGGGCGACGGCACCGAGTTCCACGTCAATTTCACCGGCGCCGACAACGTCCTCGGCGTGACGGCGGCGGCCCCCGTGCAGCTCCTCGACTTGAGCTGGGCCAACACTTTCACCTCGCCGCAGACCACCATCAACGAGATGGCGATGGTGTCGGGCAACGGCTCGGTTGAGGCGACCGATACGCTGACCTTCTCCGGCGTCACCTATTATCGGTGGTTCCGCCAGGGGCACCTCGACGGCAACCTCATCGACGCGTTGAATTGCGCCGCGCCCAATGTCGGCCGCCTCTGCGTCGAGGACGACACTGAGCTGGCCGTGGACACCAACGGCAACACCATCGCGTTCGACCCGAACATCGCCTACGGCTCCCTCGACCGCACCTCACAGAACGCCAACAGCTACGGCTTGGCGCTGCAGGGCGTCGAGAAGGCACCGGTGGCGGGGCTGCCCAACCAGTTCCTTCTGGGCGCCAGCTACGACCACGGCAACGTCCCCTATCAGAGCAGCAGCGAGCTCGGATATGTCGGGCAGCAGTTCGTGGTCTACGGGTTCAACCCGCCCTTCGTTTTCGCCGAGCCCGACGACTTCGCGGCGCGCAACCTCACCACGCAGAACACCTACCTCGGCGCCTATTTCTCCGACACGCTCGATGTGACGTCCGATCTCGCGGTCACGGTGGGCGGACGCTACAACTTCGCGCGCATCAAGATTACCGACAACACGGGCAATAACCCGGAGGTCGACGGCGACAGCAGGTATTACCGCTTCAACCCGATGGCGGGCGCCACCTATCAGCTCGGCGGCGGGACCACGCTCTACGGCAGCTACGCCGAAGCCAACCGCGCGCCGACGCCTGCCGAGCTCGCGTGTGCCGATCCCGTCAATCCCTGCTTGATCGAGAGCTTCCTTACGGCCGACCCGCCCTTGCAGCAGGTCGTCTCGTACACCTACGAGCTGGGCTTGCGCGGCAAGCTGGCCTCATGGGGCAAGGACCAGAACCTGCAATGGTCCGCCGGGCTTTTCCACGCGCTCAACGTCAACGACATCATTGCGGTGGCGTCGCCGGTGCAGGGCCGCGGCTTTTTCCAGAATGCCGGCGATACGCTGCGCCAAGGCGTGGAGGCGGGCCTCAGGTACACCGAGAAGCGGCTCATGCTCTATGCGAACTACGCCTTCGTCAGCGCCACCTTCCAGACGCCGTTGGAGCTTGCCTCTCCCAACAACCCTGCAGCCGTTCCGTGCTCGGGCGACCCAACGGTCACCTGCGTGAACGTTACCAAGGGCGACCGCATTCCCGGAATCCCCGAGAACAGGTTCAAGACCGGCTTCGAGTATTGGGTGACGCCGAAGTGGAAGTTCGGGGCCGATCTGGTCGCGGCCAGCAACCAGATCTTCTACGGTGACGAAGGCAACGACAACGCGCCGCTTCCCGGCTACGCCGAGGTCAATCTTCACACCTCCTACGACGTGACGCAGCACGTGCAGGCCTACGGCATCATCAACAACCTCTTCAACTCGCATTATGGCCTGTTCGGCAACTACTTCGATCTGGCTCAGGCCAACCAGGCGGCCGTCGCGGACGGTTTGGGCGGCAACTTCTTCACCGACCCGCGCACGATCACGCCGGCGGTGCCCTTCGTCGCCTATGGCGGCATGCGGCTCAAGTACTGAGCGCGGCTGCCGGGAAGTCCCTTCCGATGGGGCCGAGCGCAAGCAGATGGCTTGCCTTTAGGGTCAATTGAGAGGCGGAACCAGCCGCGGCTCCAATTGACGTCAAACGGCTTGCAGAGTTTCTGATAACCATCCTTAAATGCCGCCACTGCAGGTCATCGGTTGATGCCATAATGACCGTAGCGAAACATCGCGGATGGGCGGCGCAGATCGCCCCGCGGGAGTATTGGAAGCGTCTCTGGTGCGTGGCCCTGGAAAACCTAACTGGCACCGCCGCCTCTTCGGCATGGCGGTGGCGGTGGCCGTGCTCGGCGGCCTCGGCGCTCTGGCGATCATGGGGTTCATGTCGGGCCGCAAGGAGGCGGCCGTCGAAGCCGAGCACGCGGAGGCGATCAAGCCGCCGCTGCGCGTCACGCTTCCCCCGCGCGGTGAGCCGGTCGTCACGATCGATGCCGACGCGCAACGCGCGATCGGGCTCGAGACGGTGGTGCCGCGGCCCGCACCCTACCAGGATCAAGTCCGCGCCTTCGGAACGGTGCTCGATCTCGCGGGCCTGACGACGCTCAACACCAACTACGTGGAGGCCGCCTCGCAGCTCAGGACGGCGCGGGCCAAGCTGGCGGCATCGCTGCCGGCCTATGAGCGCGCACGCAACCTCTACGCAAAGAACTTCGGCAATCTTGTGCAGGTGCAGTCCACCGAGGCGGCGCTCGTGGGCGACAAGGCCGCCGTCGAAGCGGCCGAATCCAAGGTGCGCACGCTGGCGGCGACCGCAATTCAGGAGTGGGGGCCGGTCATCGGACACGCGCTCATCAAAGGCCAGGGGCTCGTCAATCGCCTGATCGAGCGCCAGGAGTTCCTGATTCAGATCACCGTACCACCCGGCCGGTCGATCGATCCGCCGCCAAGCGCCTCCGTGGAGGTCGCCGGCAGCACGCGGCGCGCCGAGGTCCGCTACATCTCGCCCGCGACCCGCACCGATCCCAAGATTCAAGGTCTGAGCTTCTTCTACGCCGCTGCCGCCAGCAGCGGCATGCTGCCCGGCATGAACGCGCGCGCCTTTCTCGTCTCGGGCAAGCCGGTCGACGGCTACGTCATTCCCCCGTCGGCCATCGTGTGGTGGTCGGGACACCCCTGGGTCTATGTGAAGATCGCAGACGACAAATTCACGCGGCGCCAGATACCAACCGACATGCCGGTCGGCCGCGAAGGAGAGTTCGTGGTGCCGGTCCGCGCCTTTGGTGAGCCCGAGCCGGCGATCGTCCTCAAGGGTGCGCAGATGCTCCTGTCGGAGGAGTTCCGGGCGCAGATCCAGGTCGAAGGGGACGACGATTGATGGCGTCGGACACCCCTACCACACCGCCTTCGGGCTCCGGCGGCCTCCAGGCTGCGATCATCGGCTTTGCCGTGCGCTTCCGCGGCATCGTGGTTGCGCTCGCTATCCTGCTGCTGGGATACGGGGCCGTTTCCGTCTCACGCGCGAAGTACGACGTCTTTCCTGAGTTCGCTCCGCCCCAGGTCGGCATTCAGACCGAGGCGCCGGGACTGACAGCCGAGCAGGTGGAGGTGCTCGTCACCCAGCCCATCGAGAACGCCATTAACGGCGTGCCGGGCGTGCAGCAGCTGCGCTCCACCTCGATCCAGGGGCTGTCTGTCATCACCGTGATCTTCAACGCCTCGAGCGACATCTATCTCGACCGGCAGGTCGTCTCCGAGCGCCTCGCAGAGGCTGCCCAGAACCTTCCTTCCAATGTCGCCGCGCCGACCATGACGCCGCTCACCTCGTCGTCGAGCACGGTGCTGGTGCTCGGCCTCACGTCGCGGACGCGCTCGCTCATGGATCTGCGCACGCTCGCCGACTGGACGCTGCGCCTGCGCCTGCTCGCGGTGCCCGGTGTCTCCAAGGTGGCCGTTTTCGGTGGGGACGTACGCTCTATTCAGGTGCAAGTGCACCCCGACCAGCTCATTCGCTACAACCTTTCCTTCGACGACGTGCTGGAGGCCGCCAAGAAGGCGACCGCGGTCACGGGCGCGGGCTTCATCGAGACGCCCAACCAGCGCATCGTCTTCCAGTCGGAAGGCCAGTCGATCGCCCCTGAGGACGTCGGGCGCACGGTGGTGGCTTCGTCGGGAGGCGCCAGTGTCCTGTTGCGCGACGTCGCCGACGTCGTGAACGCGCCCGAGCCGCCCATCGGCGGCGCGGCCGTCATGGGCAAGCCCGGCGTGGTGCTGCTCGTCTCGGGGCAGCTTGGCGCCAATACGATCGACGTGACCGAAGGCATCGAGCAGGTGCTGGCCGACCTAAAGCCGCTGATCGACAAGGAGGACGTTGTGCTGCGGACGGATCTCTTCCGGCCGGCGGACTTCATCGCAATCTCCACCCGCAACGTACGCAACGCGCTTTTCTTGGGCGGGGCGCTCGTCGTGGTCGTGCTGTGCCTTTTCCTGTTCGATCTGCGCACGGCGACCATTTCGTGCCTGGCCATACCGCTGTCGCTCTTGGCGGCGATCGCCGTGCTCAATGCGCTCGGCGCCACGCTCAACGCCATGACGCTGGGCGGTCTTGCCATCGCCATCGGCGAGGTGGTGGACGACGCCGTGATCGACGTGGAGAACATCGCGCGCCGCTTGCGTCTCAATCGGCGCTTGGCCAATCCGCTTCCCACCAGCCAGGTCATTCTCAACGCATCGCTCGAGGTGCGCGGCGCCGTCGTCTATGCGACCTTCGCCGTCATCCTCGTCTTCATGCCCGTGGTGCTGCTGCCGGGGCTCGCCGGCCGGTTCTTTGCGCCGCTGGGTCTCGCCTACGTGCTTGCCATTCTCGCATCGCTTGTGGTGGCGCTGACGGTCACGCCGGCGCTCTGCGCGCTGTTCTTCCCCAGTAGGCCCTTAGCCCAAGGCGAGCCTCAGACCCGGGTCGCCGAGGACCCTCCCGTCACGCGCTGGATGCGGCGGCATTACGAGGCGATGCTGCGCAAAATCGTGGCGCGGCCGCGCACCACCATGGCCGCAGCGCTCCTGTTCACGCTGACCGGCTGCGCCGCGTTGCCGTTCTTCGGGGCGGAGTTCCTGCCCGAGCTCAAGGAAGGCCACTTCACGCTGCACATGGCGGCCGTTCCCGGCACTTCGATCGCCGAATCGCAGCGCATGGGCGCGCTCGTGACCAAAGCGCTTTTGGAGCTGCCTCTGGTCCGCGTCGTCTCGCAGCGCATCGGGCGCGCCGAGAAGGCGGACGATACCTGGGGCACGGACTACAGCGAGTTCGAGGTGGGCCTGAAGCACAATCTATCGGGCGCGGAATCGGATGAGGCGCAGGCCCAAATGCGCCAAGTTCTCTCCGGCTTTCCGGGCGTGAATTTCGCTCTGAAGCCGTTCCTGACCGAACGCGTCGAGGAATCGCTGTCGGGCTACACGGCCTCGGTCATCGTCAACCTGCACGGCAACGATCTCGACGTTCTTGACGAGACGGCGCGCGGTGTCGCGCGCGAGTTGAGCGAGGTTCCGGGCGCGACCGAGGTTCAGCTGCAATCCCCGCCGGGGATGCCGCAATTGACCATTCGGCCCCGCAAGGCCGATCTAGAGCGCTGGGGCATCGACGCCGTCGACGTGCTCAACGTTCTGCGCGGCGCCTACCAAGGCGACATCACCGGCCAGAGCTATGAGGGCAACCGCGTCTTTAACGTCATCACCATCCTCGATAAGGAGAGCCGCAACAGCGTCGCCAAGGTGGCCAATCTGCCGCTGCGCACGCCCGCCGGCAACTTCGTGCTGCTGCACCAGATCGCCGACGTCTATCAGACGTCAGGCCGCAACCAGGTGCTCCACCTCGGCGGCCAGCGCGTGCAAACGGTGACCGCCAACGTCATCGGACGCGACGTAGGCTCGTTCGTGGCGGACGCGCGCGAGGCGCTCGCTGCCAACGTCGAGTTGCCTCCGGGCGTGCATCTGGAGTTTGCGGGCTCGGCTCAGGCGCAGGCGGATGCCCAACGCAACCTCCTGATAAACTCGATGGTCGCGGGTCTCGGCATCCTTCTGTTGCTGGTCGTGGTGACGGGGAGCTGGCGCAACGTGCTCTTGGTGCTGGCCAACATGCCGTTCGCGCTCGTCGGCGGCGTACTCGCCGTCTTCGCCACCGGCGGCGTTCTCTCACTGGGCGCCATGGTCGGCTTCGTGACGCTGTTCGGCATCACGCTGCGCAACTCGATCATGATGATCTCCCACTTCGAGCATCTCGTCGACCGCGAGCGCGTGTCATGGGGCGTGGAAGCTGCCATCAAGGGCGCCGGCGACCGCTTGGCTCCCATTTTGATGACGTCGATCGTGACGACGCTCGGCCTGCTGCCGCTGGCCGTCGGCATGAACGAGCCGGGGCGCGAGATCGAAGGGCCGATGGCCCTGGTCATCGTCGGCGGCCTGCTGACCTCGATGGCGCTGAACCTGCTGGTGCTGCCCACGCTGGCGCTGCGTTTCGGACGCTTCCAGCCGCCAAGTGAGGGCCCTTCCGCGACGGCCACCGAATTGGCAAGCCGCCGTCGCGTCGCATAGGCTGGGGGGCTTTCTAAAGCTGCCGCAGATAGGCGCGGCCCTCGATCACGTCGTATTCGCAAACGGAGCGCGGGGCACCGCCTTGCGCCGTCAGAACCACGTGCGGGTGCTTGAAGCGCGCCGGCCACAGCGCGTTGTCGTACTCCCAGAGGTTCACGTTGGCACTCTTGCGGCCGATCTCGAGCGCGACGGAGGCGGGACGCGTCCACAGCGGCTGGGACGCCGCCGGCGAGCGGACGGGCTCCTGGCTCTGGCAGGCGGCCATGGCCCGCTCGCGGTACGCCCGGATGAGGGCGTCCTCGGCGCCTTCCCGGTAGAGGCGCTCCTGGCTCCAGACTTTCGCGGCCGCCAGCACGGCGAGCGCGAGGACGATGGCTCTCAGCATGGCGTGCGTGCTCCCGCCGATGGATACGGGCGATGGTCCCGCGGGCGCGAAGCCGTGCGAGACCCCTTTGGGTGCGGCCCCGATTTTGGGCAAGCATGGTGAATAAAGCGTTGCCTGGCGTGCCGCTTGCGTCCGCTTGCGGCTTGTCACGGGGCCCGCCTAGCGGCTAGAAGCGGCGGGCGTCATAAGAGCCTCACGACCCGGGGAGGGGGAAAGCCCAGATGAAGAAGAAGATCCTGATCACCTGGCCTCTGCCGGAGGCCGTCATGACCCGGGCGCGAGCGTCCTACGACGTCGTCGCGCACGGCGACGACCCCAAAATCACCATCGACGAGATGCTGGAGACGGCAAAGACCGTCGATGCGCTGCTGATCACGCTGAACGAGAAGTGCCGCGCCGACGTGATCGCGCGCATCCCTGACAACATCAAGTGCATCTCGACGTTCTCCATCGGTTTCGACCACATCGATCTCGACGCCTGCAAGGCGAAGGGGATCAAGGTCGGCAACGCGCCCCACGGCGTCACGGTGGCGACCGCCGAGATCGCCATGCTGCTGATCCTCGGTTCGGCGCGGCGTGCCTCGGAAGGCGAGCGCATGATCCGCACGCGGTCCTGGCCCGGCTGGCAGCCGCTGCAGCTCGTCGGCCAGCGGCTCGACGGCAAGGTTCTCGGCATCTACGGCTTCGGCAAGATCGGGCAGGCCTTGGCGCAGCGGGCGCGCGGCTTCGACATGGAGATCCACTATTACGATATCTTCCGCCAGCCGCCGGAGAAGGAGAAGGCGCTGGGCGC
>CAYUBZ010000102.1:0-7681 GCA_964443205.1 uncultured Hyphomicrobium sp.
GCCGAGAACACCACGCTCTCGTCCAGAGAGCTGTCGCCTCCGCTCTGCACAAGTTGCACCTTGGCAATATTCCCGCGCTCGTTCAGGAATATGCGGATGGTGACGCGGCCCTTGATGCCGCGCGGCGGCGGCATCGTCTTCTTCAAGGCGCGTATGACGTCACGCCCGAACCTGTCGTTCTCGCCCGATCGCGTGATGCCAGGAGGACGGATTGCCGACGACGCGCCGCCTTTCGCTCCGCTCGAAGCGGAGCGCATGGTCAAGCCCAAGGGCACCGACAGATCGAGCTGCTTGGGTGGCTTGATCGCGGGCTTGGCGACAGGCTTGGCCGCCTCTTGCTTTTTTGCAGCATCCTTTTTTGCAGCAGACTGGGGCGGCGCAGGCTCTGCTGCTGCATCGGGCAGCGAGGGAAGCTCCGGCTTCTCCGTCTCGGTCGGCGGCAGGGCGGCCGATTGCTGTGCGGCCTCGGCCTCGGAGGGGGACGCCGGTTCGGGCTGCGGGGGCTCGACGGCAGGTTGTGCGGGCTGGGCGGCGGGGACGGGGGGCGCCGGCTGCGTGTCCGGCGGCGTGTTGCTGCCGGACGCTCTGCTTTGCAGCTCGGCCTCGTCGACCAGTTCCACGTTGATGGCGCCGGAGCGCCCGCCGGGATCGCCCAGATAGCGCGGCGTCGATCGGACTACGCCCACAATGAGCGCGGCATGCGCCAGCGCGGCGCACGACAGCGCGAGCCAGAAGACCGGCTGCCGCCGCCCCCGCGCCGCATCCAAATACTGGCCCAGCGCATACGCGCTGTCTGCCGCCAGCACATTGTCATCAGCGCTCATATCGCCTGCAGGCCCTGATCGTCATTCAGCGGACGGCGCCGCACCGCGCTCCCTCTGACGTGGAAACGCGCCCGGCACGCCGCAACCCTAAACTTTCGGGACGCATGTGTGGACAAGAGAAAGGCTCGTGTGCACAACCCGCGGCCCACCGGTGTCGTCAGCGCTGCCGCCATGGTAGCCGTGCAGCAGTCGCGTAGCCCCAGTAGGAGGGCAGATAAAAATAAGAAGTAGGGGTACGTGTCTTGAAACAGTCAGCACTCGCATTCTCTATTTTCGCTGCCGCTGCAGTGACGCTCGCACCAGCCCGCGCCGACGAATACAAACCATTCAATGGCCCCTATGTCGGCCTGCACGGAGGCTACGCCTGGCAGGACGCGAGCGGCGTGTTCTCCGGCTTGACCAACCCAACCGACCTTGGGGCCATCGATCTCGACGGCGGCATCGTCGGCGGTCAGCTCGGCTACAATCTCCAGTTCGACAATATCGTGCTGGGCGTCGAGGCCGACGCGACGGCGCAGACAAACTCGGGCGCGGTGACCAACAGTGTCACCGGCGAGCGGTTGAGCGGCCAGCGAAGCTACCTCGCCACCATCAGAAGCCGCCTCGGCGTGGTCATCGACCAATTCTTGATCTACGGCACCGCCGGCATCGCCTTTACCGAGTTCCAGTTGACCGAGACCACGCCCACCTTCAATGGCACGTTGCGGCTGAAAAAGGAAACCGGCGGCGTCTACGGCGGCGGCGTCGAATGGAAGGTCGCCTATGGCGTGTCGCTGCGGGGCGAATATCTGCATTACGACGTCGGGCGTTCCTCCTACCTTCCGGCGAGCTTCCCCAACACCGACGCCGGTGATGTCGTCGGTTATCATGATATCGACGTGGCAAGGGCCGGCATCAACATCAGCCTCGGACAATGACGTCTTAACTAGCTGCCGCGCGCGCGCCCGCAACCCGCCTCAGCTGGAATGTCCGGCTCAGGACTCTGATCGTTGCGGGCGCGGACGGCACTCGCCCGGCGAGCATCCGAACTGTGCCTTGAACCGGCGCGTGAAGTGGGAGGCGTCGGAGAAGCCGCACGAATACGCGATGTCGCCCGCGGTTCGCAGGGCGTGCGCCGGATCCTCGAGGAGCCGGCGGCACAGCTGCAGGCGCCGAAGCATGATGAAGCGTTCCAGCGACGTACCCTCTTGCGCGAGCAAGGCATTAGCGTAGCGCACGCTGATCCCGGCGTCGGCTGCGGCGACGGCCGGCCTCAGCGTGGGATCGCACAGCCGCGATTCGATGCTGGTCTGCAGGCGCAGCAGCGTAGTCGTGCGTGAGGACGAAAGCACGGCGGGTGTGCTGCCCGCTTCCGCGTCGAACGCGAGCGCCACAAGATCGAGCGCCTGCTGGGCGATCTTGGCGCTCGCCGACCCGTCCAACTCGTCGACGCGCGCCGGCAGCATGGCAAGAAAGCCGGAGGCCAGCGCGCCGATGGGCTTGGAGCGCGTGATCGGCCTTGCGGTCAGCGCCGTGACGTCGCCGAGGCGGGCCTGCAGCTCCCAGCGCGGGATCTTGACGACGAGCATGCGTGCCGAAGCCCGCATGCGGAGGGAGAAGGGGCGCCGCGGGTCCAGAATATACATATCGTTTCGTTTTGCGTCGGCGTCGCGGCCGTCCTGACGCAGCGCCGTGCCTCCGCCGAGGGCCATTTGCAGCAAGAGGTCGTCGTCGCTATTGCGCCGGATGCAACGCTCGGTGTGCTCCACCGCGCACGCGTCGTGGTCCAGCAGGGCAAGCGCCAACGGCCCCAGCGAGGCCGCGCGGATTTGGCCCTGGAACGATCGTCCCACGGCGGTGTTGAACTCGTGCGCGACCACGGCCTTGGTGGCTTCCTCGCGCCAGAAATCGAGCCGGTCTCGCGCATGAACGCTGCTCGTCGAGAACACAACCTTCATGGTGAACGCTCGTATGCCGCTTCAGTCAAACAGTTGTGCCCGGTCAGTCAAGGACATCGATCCGGCGTCTGATCAACGTAGGCTCGCCTCAGCTGAGAGTCGAGCTTGGGCGCGCGTACGGCCGAAGCACCAAGGATCGGGGATGCATTTCTACGAGAACGAACGCGTTGCCCTGTTTATCGACGGAGTGAGCCTTTACGCAACGGCAAAATCGCTCGACTTCGACGTGGATTACAAACGATTGCTCATGCTGTTTGGCCAAAGAGCAAGACTGGTGCGTGCCCTCTACTACACCGCGGTGGCCGACGACCAGGAGTACTCCTCGATTCGTCCCTTGATCGACTGGCTGGGCTACAACGGCTTCACCGTCGTCACCAAGCCGACCAAGGAGTTCACCGACGCGTCGGGGCGGCGCAAGATCAAGGGCAACATGGACATCGAGCTGGCGGTGCAGGCCATTCAGCTCGCCGCGACTCTGGATCACATCGTGCTGTTCACCGGCGACGGCGACTTCCGCAGCCTCGTCGCCGACCTGCAGCTCAGGGGCAAACGCGTCAGCGTCATCTCCACCCTGCAGAGCAATCCGCCGATGGTCGCCGACGAGCTGCGCCGGCAGGCCGACCAGTTCATCGATCTCGCCGATCTGGGACCGATCATCTGCCGCGAGCCATCGACGCGCGCCGTCCGCGGGGCCGGCGCCCGCGCGGACCGTGGGCCGGCCCGCGACTCCTCTGAAATCCCGGTGCCCTACGAGAGTGACGACGATCTTCCCGAAGAGCTCTGAGGCTCTGTTGCGCACGGCCTAATCCATCTATGCGGCGGAGCGGCGTTGCGAGACGAGGTCCCAGGCGACGTTGATCTGGCGCACGCGGCGCTCGCGATGGGCCCGGTCCGTTTCCGACCGGGCAAGGTCGGGATGCCAGCTCTGGCGCAAGCCGTCGACGATCTTCTTGATGGCGGCGACCGAGGCATCGGGGCTTGCGCCCAGGATATCGAGCGCTTGCGCGTAGGTGGTGGGGACCGGCAGCTCGTCCATGACCGCACCCTCCTCGGCGCTGTCATTTGGTGCGCGAGGCGTCTCGAGGCCGGTTGCACCGGCGGCTGGTTCCAGAGCGAGCGCCGTCCCTTGTGGGCCGCCCTCGAGCGAGATGGCGCCGAAGTCGCGCGCGGCGGGCGGCGTCTGCGCGGGAGCACGCCGCCAGGACCAGAAGCCGAGGATCGCCAGGCCCGCGAGCACCACAGCCATCGCCGCCGCCGTTGCCATCGGGATGGCCTCGAGACGCGGGCCATCGGCGGACGGCAGAGGGGGCAGCTCTGATTGCGCGGCCGGGTGCGGCTCCGTGCTCACGGTTCCCGCATCGGCGATGGCGGGTTCGAGGGGGCCGGCGGCGGGCGTCGTCACGGCGCCGGTGTCGATCTGTTCCGGCGCCGCGGGCGGTGGCGGCGGCGCTGCCGCGGCGGCAGCCGGGCGCGGCGCATTGATGATCGTGAAGCCGCCAGGATTAGAGCCAGTCGTCGAACCCGTCTTCGACGCCGACTGCGAGGAGGACTCCGCAGGCGCGGCCGCAGCGCCCGGCGCAGTCGCACGCCCTGTTGGGCTTTCGTTCGGCGACGGCGGCATCGCGTCGTGAGCGGCTGCAACGGTCGCGACAGGTGCGGGCTGCGGGCTCGGCGCGGCGGCGGGCGGTGTCGGCGGCGACGGCTGCGCCAGTGACCGCTCCTGGCGCGGGGCGCGCACGGGCAGCTCGGGAATTGCCGGAACCGCCGGTTTCTCCTCGACATACGCGGCGACAGCCGGTGGCGGCGGGGCGGCAGGCTCTTGCGCTGCGTCACGGCCGTCAGCTCCGCTGAAGGTCAGCGGGATGCCCACCGCGGGCGCGTAGCCCGAGGGCGCCGTGACGATGCGCGGCACGCCGAACGGATTTTCCGCCTCGTCATCGAGCCCACGCGCCATGTAGCGCCGGCGCAGAAAGCGCCGCCGCGCAAAGAGCGGGCGCTCGCGTGCCACGCCCCAGTCCGGGCTCATGCGCATGGCGAAGCGTCCGTCCTCGGCCCAGGCGTCCCAATCGGCAAAACGCGTTGCCGCCGCGGCAGCGTCGAGCCAGGCGACCCGCGCGCCGTCGCAGTCGAAGTCAAAGCGGTAGACGAACCAACTGCGGCAGCGATGGGGATCGTCGGGGGAGCAGGCGGTGAAGATCTCGCGCTGGTGCCGCCCGACGACGGCGTAGGCGCGCTCATCCGACGGGCGCAAGTGCACGCGCGCGCCGTCGAAGCGGCAGTCGAACGGCATGTGCATGCGCTCGGCGGCCTGGGCCGCGCCGCCCACGACGGTGCCGAGCACGAGAAGGCCGATGATGCGCGCACGATGAGAGGAGATGCCCATAAAGCCCCCGCGGGTGAAAGAAAGGTTTGGCTAGGCCAGCTCTTAGGAAAAAGTCGTCGCAAGAGCTTGACCGCTTTGTGGCGGGTCCGTGGCACGTCCCGCCCGATTTGTATCGTTGCGTATCGGGGGCATCGCGGCTGGTGCGCGGTTAACAGAACGCGGAGCAGTTGGGCGCGCCATATCGCCGTCCCGGACGCCGGGCCCTCACTCCCGCTTCTTGAGCACCGCCGTTGCGCCCAACCGGCCCCTGGTGTCGTACCAGCTCCAATATAGTTCTTTTCCCGACTCCGAGATGTGCATCTTCACGTGGCCGTCCCGGCAATAGTCGCGACCCTTGTCGATCCGTTCCTCGAATACGTAGAAGTTCTTGTACTTCACGCCCGAATCCCGCCCCGCGCACTTCAGGCCCGGGTAGTCGACAAGGGCAGTCCCGAACTCGTTGATCGTCAGCTCCACCAAATAGCTCTTGCCCTTGCTGGCAAACTCCGGCTGGGCCGCCTCTCCGGACCAGACCCCACGCAACTCGTGATGTCCCGACATCAACGAGGTGCGGATGACTCGGGCCAGCTCTTCCTCCTTGATCGTTCCGAAATCTGCGTTGCGGAGGACAGTCCGCAGCGGGTGCCAAAACTCAAGATTGGCGTCGCGCAGGGAAGCGGCAAAGAGACTTGCGTCCTCCAAATCAGTCCAAATGAGTTTTGCCCGGTCCAACTCTGCCCAGTTGGCAACCGCCATGCGCATGTCGGCTCGGCTGAGATTGGCCTCGGTCATTTCGGCCCAGCTCAAAATCGCCTTCTGCAGCTTGGCGTTTCTAAGATCGGCTTTTACCAACTCGGCTTCTCTGAGAGCAGCATGCTGCAGCTTCGCTTCTCTGAGCACCGCGCCGTTGAGCTTGGCCCAATTGAGATTGCTGGAGCGCAGGTCGGCCTTATGCAAATTGGCATTGCTAAGGTTGGCTTCGACCAAGGTGGCGTGGCTGAGGTCGGCGCCCGTCAGATCGGCACGGTGCAGATCGGATCCATCCAACCGGGCATAGCGCAGATCCCGCCCCCTCAATAGAAGGCTGACCTCGCCCGTTCTTTCCTTCGTGTCGTCATCGGGCACGAGATCCGTGTTCATGACAATGAGATTTCGCGCAAACAGGCTTTTCGTCTTGCCGGTCGTGAAGTCGGGCGCGCCTTCAAACAGCCAAGCCGTCAACGAGAACACCGGACGCTCTGCATCCTCCCCGAGAAAGACAAAGCCCTGCGGCATGAACTCCTCGTTTGCCTCGCCGCCCGTTGATTTCAGTGCAAGCTGGCCCGCTCTCCAGCTGAGGCCGCGCATGAACCTATCCATCCCGCTGTCCGGGAGCGTCGCGACGCAGAAGGAGAAGAACAAGGCAAACAGTATGGTGCTGTGCACGCTCAATGAGAGGAGCGGGCTATAGATAAGCTTGTGGAGTGGGGCGGATAGGAAGTCCTTTTCCGGGAACAGGATCAAGGTTCCCGTGACAAACAGCAGAAGAAGATCCACCGTCAGATAAATGCGATGCGCCCAAGTTACCGCCGTAAAATGGCGCGGCAGAAATGCAATCTGAAAGTAGAGGAACGCCAGGACAGGCAACAGCACCAGCGTCAGCCAGCTCGCCGAGAAAAGGAGCGTGCCGATAACGGCAGGTCGCTTGGGTCCGGCATAAGACTGAACAAAGAAGTAGGAGCTGAGCTCGAGGCGCAGCGGGTCATCCTTGGGACTGCCATCACCGAGCGACTGGTTGAAGGCTTGAATCATTCCTCTCAAAATGACGTGCTGCACCAAAACAAGGGAATGAATGACCAATAGAAGTATCGGCGCAAAGATGAAGAACCTGACCAAAGGAATCTGCACCTCCAGAAAGGGCAGCATGACCGGTGTGTTGAGAAGCAGGTCCTTGTGGGTGAGGGAGGCAATGGTAACGAAGATGTATCCCACCAGTGCGCTCAACGCGATGGCGCCATAGCGCGCCGTCGTGGCACACGAATTCGCCGCCGCTAGCAACGTACGCTTGGTTGGGCGGTGGTCGTCCACCTCCCGATCTAGGGCTGCCATCCTCAAGCCCCCAAGTCCTCCCATCCGACATGTCCGTATTGACCTCGATGATAGGGCAGGAGTGATGGCAGAACTAGGTCAAGGCCGCTGTGGTTTGCGATGACCGGCAGCACGCGTAACGAAGTGCGCTCCTGCGGCGAATGCACCTCCAACAGCGGATCAGCCCTGGAGGGCCCAATGGCATCGACGCACGCGAAAGATCACTTGCGCATTTTGGCGGCGCTGCTCGCCGCGGCGGCCTTGAGCGCCGGCGCGCAGGCAAAACCCCGCGCCGTGATCGAGCTCTACACCAGCCAGGGCTGCTCCTCGTGCCCGCCGGCCGACGAGCTCTTCGCCAAGATGGCGGGCGATCCCGACCTCATCACCCTTTCGCTGCCCGTCGACTACTGGGACCGGCTCGGCTGGAAGGACACGCTTGCCAAGCACGCCTTCACCGAGCGCCAGGAAGCCTACGCGGGGCGCCGCGGCGA
>CAYUBZ010000103.1:0-7679 GCA_964443205.1 uncultured Hyphomicrobium sp.
GCGACCGGGTTCACGACCGCCATGGCCACCGGCCTCATGATCGTGTTCGGCGTGCTGGTTCTGCTGTTCGGCAGCGTCGCCCAGCCGGTGACAATTCTGCTGTCGCTGCCCTTGTCGTTCGGCGGCGTGGTGCTGGCGCTGCTCGCCACCAACAATCCGATCAGCATGCCGGTCTACATCGGCCTGCTCATGCTGATGGGCATCGTGACCAAGAACGCCATCATGCTGGTAGATTTCGCCGTGGAGGAGGTGGCCAAGGGCGTCAACCGCATCGAGGCGGTGATCGACGCCGGGCGCAAGCGGGCGCGGCCCATCGTCATGACGACGCTCGCCATGGTCGCCGGCATGATCCCCAGCGCGCTGGCGCTTGGAGACGGCGGCGAGTTCCGCTCCCCCATGGCGATCGCGGTGATCGGCGGCCTTCTGGTCTCGACCGTTCTTTCGCTGGTATTCGTGCCGTCGTTCTTCACGGTGATGGACGACATCGGCGCCCTGCTGTGGCGCGTCTTCGGGCGGTTCGTCGGACCGACCGACGAGCCGGCGGACGCAGCCGCCGCCGCGCATGCCGCGCCAATCGAGGCACACGCACCCGTGCGGCCAAGCGGACGGGCGATCGCCGCGGAATAGCAAACGGGCGGCCCTGAGGTCCTCAGGAGCCGCCCGCTCACAATCTAGTTGCGGTGGGGAAGCGTCAGTTCGTGGTGGACGCCGTCGAGGCGGTCGCGTCGAGCTTGAAGAACACGTCGACGCGCATGCCCGTCAGCAGCGGCGGCAATCCATCGAGATCGATCACCGCCTCGAGCACCTCCACGTCGTTGGGGCGGCGGGGGCCGCGCGTGGCGATCCGCGGCGTCGACAGCGACTGCGCGATCGAGCTCACGGTGCCGCCGAAATCCTGGTCGGGAAACGCATCGGCGCGTATCACGACCCGCTGGCCGACGTGGATCTTCGCCGCATCGCGCTCCTCGACCTCCGCGCGCACCTTGAGCGCCTCGAGATCGCCGAAAACCAGCAGCGTGTTGTCGGGCGACGGGACGGCGACCTCGCCCTCCTTGCCAACGACATTGAGAACCGTGCCGTCGAAGGGAGCGCGGATGCGCGTCTTCTCGACGGCGAGCTCGGCCCCGGACAGCTTCGCGCGCGCGACGGCGAGCCCGGCTTCGACCCGGGTCGGCAGCGGCATTCCAGACTTGGCATTGACCGAGGCGCGGTTGGCACGCTCGTCCGCCAGCTTCTTCTTGGCCTCGTCCAGATTGGTCCTTGCGGTCGTTACCGCTTCCTCCGAGCCGTTCCCGGCGCGCTTCTCGTTCAGGGCATCGTCGAATGCCTGGCGCGCGCCGAACAGGGCACGCTCGGCGGACGCGACGGCATCCTCGGCGTTGCGCCGCTCCAGAGCCAGGCCGCGGGCGCTGTCATCGTCGCGCTCGCGCTCGCGCAGCGCCGCTTCGGCAGTGGCGGCCGAGACCTTGGTCAGGGCATCCTGGTCGTCGAGACGAATGAGCAGATCGCCGCCCTTGACGTGATCGTTCAATTCAACGGCGATGTCCTCGATGCGCCCCGGCACCTCGGCCGTGATGCGCACCTCGCCGCTCTTGGGCTCGACGCGGCCGGTGGCCGACGCCGCCCAGGTCGGGTAGGTGGCCGACTTTTCCGACTCGGCCGTGCTGCCCGTTTCCTGTGTTCCGGCGGCCGTTTTGGTTTCTTCGTCGACCGGCTTCCAGTTGACGCTGTTGACGTAAAAACCAACGGCTATCGCCAGGACGCCAGCGATACCGAGCGTGACGATTGTGGAGTTGACCTTAAGCATGGGCCTTCCGTCTCTTTGTAAGATCTGCAATTCCGGGGGCATCCAAGCCCTCCGGCCGGCGCTCTTCGCCGACGATCCGACCGTCCTCGATCCGTATGACCCGGTCGGCGTAGCTCAACGTCCGGGGATCGTGCGTGACCGCGAGGACGCTGCGGCCTTGCTCTTTGGCAATGCGTGCAAGCAATGCCATGACGGCATGGCCATTCTCGCCGTCGAGCGACGACGTCGGCTCGTCGGCGAGCACGATCGAGGGCGAGCTCGCGATGGCGCGCGCGACCGCGACGCGCTGCTGCTCGCCGCCGCTCAGGTTTCCAGGGTAGCTCTTCAGGCGGTACGCGAGCCCGACGTCGCGCAGCACCTCCTCGGCGCGGTTGGCCGCGGCGAAGCCCTTCTGCCCGCGCACGTCGAGCGCGATGCGCACGTTCTCGAGCGCGGTCAGCGTCGGAAACAGGTTGTAGGACTGGAAGATGAAGCCCATGTGCTTGCGCCGGAGATCGGCGAGCGCCTCGGGCTGTAGGCGGTCGGTGGAGACGCCCGCGACGCGCAAAGTCCCGGCCGTGGGGGTGAGAATGCAGCCCAAGATCGACAGGAACGTCGTCTTGCCTGAGCCAGACGGGCCCATCAGCAGCGTCAGCTCGCCGGGGACCAGGGAAAGGCTCACGCCTTTCAGCGCGCGGACCATGCCGGCGCCGTGGCCCAGATCCTTGACGATGTCGATGGCTTCCAGGACAGGCTGTTGCGTCATTTGCTGAATACCGTTGCGGGATCGATCTTCGTGACCTTCACGATCGCCGACAGCGCCGAGATCGCGCACATGCCGACCGTCAAGGTGAATAGCCAGAACGCCAAGCCTGGCGTCATGACCAGCGGCAAGGCCGTGTTCTTGCTGAGCACCAGGACGGTCATCGCGATGGCCATGCCGAGCAGGTATCCGATCACAGCGCTTATGCCGGCCTGCGCCAGGATGACCTGATGGATATATCCCGAAGATGAACCTAATGCACGCAAGGTCGCAAATTCGCTCAAATGGTCCTTGGTGCTCGAATAGAGGGTCTGCGCGACAATGACGGTGCCGACGAGGCTGCCCAGCAGGGCGCCGCCGATCAGCGCCACGCCCGCCCCGGTGCGGAACAGCCACTGCTTGAGGCTACGACTGCGGAACTCCTGCTTGGTCAGAACCTCCGCACCTTCGAGGCGCGCTTGCAGATCCTGCTGCACCTTCGCGACATCGGCGCCCGGCTCGAGCTGAACGAGGTAGAAGGTGGTCGCGTCGCTGCCCGCCCCGAACAGACTGCGGGCGCGGTTCAACGTCGTGTAAGCGTAGGGCGACTGGGTAAAGGAGCGGATCCCGTCCGTCAGCGCCCGCACGCGCACCCTGCCATCGGCAATCTGCGCGGTGTCCCCGACCCCATTGATTCCCAGCTCGTTGAGATACGTGCGGTCGACGGCGACGGCTTCGGGGGCTTTGATGTCCTGCCAGGAGCCTTCAACAAGGTTCCAGGGCTCGAGGCCGCCGTCCTCCGCATCGCTGCCGACCACGACAACGCGCGAGGAGCCGCCCGCGGGCTTGCGCCATTCAGCGAACTTCACGATGAGGGGGATGACCGCCTTGACGCCGGGCGTCGCCAGCGCCTGGTGGCGCTCGCGCGGGGTCAGCAGCATGCCGCCGTCCTCGAAACTCTTGGCACCATAAAGGGTGATCCAAAGATCGGCCTTCGCACGGTCGATGTTGGCGGTGATTATGTTGCTCGCTCCCAGATAAAGCCCGAGCTGCACCGCAACGAGCACGATGGAGAACAGGATTCCGACCAGCGTCACCGCCAAACGGATGCGATCGTGGAACAGGTTGCGGAAGGCAAGCGTCAGGATCATCGATCGGTTCCATGGTGGTGAGGGGTCAGGCGCCGGACCATGCGTCCCGTGCGTCCCAAAAGCGGCACTTGCGCGCCGCAATTATCCCCCGATGTTGGCCTCGAAAAGGCACGCTCATTCTTAAGAGCGGCCTAATGGTCCGTCGACTGCGACCCATATGGGAACGATCGTAAAGGACTCGTACTCACGCAGTGTTAACGGGTCGCGGTCCACAAAGGGGCTCGGAACAAGCGGTTCAAGGCCGAAGACTGCAAGACTTGGTCCACTCGGGCGTGCGGCCTGCGTAAATCCTCCGACCAGCTTTTGCCGCTTTCAATGCGTATTGCCGATCCGATCTCTGGCACAACATTGGCGATACTACCATGCGTCATGATCATCATGCTCCAAAATCCCGCTATCCTTGGCTAGTCGTCGGGATTTCCGGGCTTTTCATCGCGGCGACCGCTGGCTCGGGCGCCACCGCGCCCGCCGCCGACGCACCCACAGAGATGGGCATTTGGTACAATCACAGCGGCAAAGGAGCGGTCGAGATCCGCCCCTGCGGGGAGACCGGCCGCGACGCCGACCGCCTGTGCGGCTTCATCGTTTGGCTCAAGGACCCCAACAACAAGAAGGGTGAGCCGCTCACCGACGGGTACAATGAGGACCCTCGCAAGCGCCGCCGGCCGATCTGCGGCCTACCCGTTCTCGGCTCGCTGCGTCCCATGTCGGATGGAAGTTGGGACCAGGGGTGGGTGTACGACCCCGAGCAGGGCAAGTCCTTCGACGCCGCCATCCAGCTGCGCAAACGCGACCGGCTCATCCTGACCGGCTACAAGGGCATCAAGTTTTTCAGCAAGTCCTTCGTCTGGAAGCGCGCACCTGACGATCTGCCGCGCTGCGACGATGGCCTGGAGCGCGAGGCGCGTGCGTCCGTTGGTGCGTCCCCCGTTGCTGCGACCTCGGTTGGTGCGACCGTTCGCCGGCCGCTGCCGCCGCTCCCCAACAAGGCCTCGGAAGCGAGAGCCTCACAGGCGAGCGGTCTGATGCCGCCACGTCCCGTCCCGGCGGTAAGGCCCGGCACGGCGACGCAGTAAGGCAGACGGCGCCGCCTCAGGCGCTTTCGCCGCGTTCCTGACCTTGAGCGTCAGCCGAGGATGCGGAGTCCTCCTGGGCCTCCTCGCCCTGCTTGGTCAGGCGCAATGCGAACTCCTTGACCCGATCCATCACGATGGGACGCTGCCGATCGAGCGTCACCATGTGATAGCTGTCATCGAGAACGCAGACCTCGACCAATCCCGCCAGCTTGCGCTGCAGGGCAATCGTGTTCGACATGTCGCTCTGGTCGTCATCGCGCGGATGGAAGATCAGGGCATGCTGCTTGATCTTGCCCAGCAGCGGCCTGACGCTGCGCACGAGCCTGCGGAACTCCAGCACGAGTCCACCGCCGCGGCCGAACATGTCCTCGATCGCGTCATTCCCGGTCTTAAGACTATCCAGAATGAAGCTGCGCAGGCGTTCGTCCTTGATGCCGTGCGGCGTGCGCGCGCGGAAGTGGAAGAGGCGCGCGGCCCATTTGTGCTTGACCAGCCTGAACAGATAGAAATACCACGGAATCGCCCAGCCGTTCGGCCAGAACGTGGGCGAGAACAGCATCAGGCCCTGAATCTTGTCGGGACGCTGGGCCGCCAGCCGCAGCGCCAGCATCGTACCCGCCGAGACGCCGCCGACGATCATGGTATCGCATTGCTGCGCCAGCTCGTCGTGCGCCACTTCGAGGGCGCTGTACCAGTCCCGCCAGCTCGACAGGCCCGAAACGTCGGTCCCGCCGGCGAGGCCCGGCAACATCGGGCAATAAACGGTGTATCCGCATTGACCGAGCGTGTGAGCGACGAACTTCAGCTCGATGGGTGATCCGCCGAGGCTATGCACGAGCAATACGCCGTTGCGGCCACCGGGAACGAGAATGCTACCCCACGCTGCTTTCATTTTCTCGCTATTTTTCATTGCTGTAACTGGACTCGCTCGTTAACTGGACGAAGACGATCGCTCCCGGTCATCGTGAGGCCGGCGCAACCCGACCGCACAGACCCGACCCATAAGTTCAAACCCTCTTTTTTTCGTTTCCTCTGAGACAGACTCCGATGCCGGCACGCAATAGCTCGGAGCTCTTATGATTGTATCGGCACGTTGGCCGGCGCCCCGCGTCCGGGAGACACGGGAAGGGGTGAAAGCGTCTCACTGGCCGGAACGCGCCCAGGAGGCGATAGGGCACCTTGCCGCACACCGAGACGCACCGCTGCTGTAAGCCCTCTGCCCCGCGCATAACCGCCGCCTCTGGCCTCAACTCTTAACCATCAGGACCGGGAGACCGGACGCCAACGGCGGGCGGCCTTCTGGGAGCCATATTTGGCGAAACCATGACGTACAACGCATGCCCACCATCGATGGCCCCCGTTGCACGCTGAAGTGGTCCTGGTTGCTCAACTTCCCTCTTGAGAACCTGCGGCATTTGCGTAGACGAACGCCTTGAAATGCTGCCGGTTCCGGTCGTGCATCCGCATGGCGCTCAGTTTACGCAATTTCCGGTCCGCGCAAATTGCTGCGGTGCAAACGCCATTAATCGGTACGATTGTGTTGTGCGGCGGCCACAACCATGCCTGGGGAGGGCCGTTTAGCCGCGGGGGGCGAGAGGAAACAGACCCGCAAGGACATAGGCCAGCGCGGCCAGACCGACCGCCAGAACGTAGGGCACGCTGGTGAATGCCAAAGCGACGCCGGCGAGCCATACGGCGCCGCCGGTGACAAGCGCGGCAATGGCGGCCTCGGGCCCGCCGAAACGTGTGAACAACCCGAAGAGGGCCACGACGATCAAGCCCGCGCTTCCGATGGAGGAGGCCGTTTCGACCAGCTCGTGGATGGTCGTCGACCGCAGCGCGATCGCGAACGCGACCAATCCCAGCACGATGACGCAGGCGCGCGCGGCGCGCACCCGGCCCGCCTCCGACAGCCCCGGCCGCAGCGGCGCAATGACGTTGTGCGAGAGGATCGAGCCGCCCGACAGGAGCACCGAGTCGACCGTGGACAAGATGGCGGAGATCACCGCGCCCGCGAACACGACGTAGAGAAAGGTCGGCAGATATTTCTCCGCCAGGCTGGGCACGAGGCGCTCGGGCTCCGCCAATCCCGGCAGCAGCGCCGGCCCGACAAGTCCCAGGAACACCGGGATCAGGCCCACCAAGAGGTAGAGCCCGCCTCCGATGAGGCAGGCATTGCGCGCCGTCGACGCCGAGTTGGTGCCGAGGATGCGCGCGATCAGCTCCACGGAGACCATCGTCCCAAATATCGGGATCGCCCATTGCTCGAGAAGTCCCAGCGGGCCTTCCTCGCCGACGCTGAAATAGGCCAACCGCTGCGGCTCGATGCTCTCGAGGCTCGCAAGCAGGCCCCCCGCCTCGGAGGCCACGATCACCGCAAGGATCGCTAGCCCCAAAATGACGCCGATGGCCTGGATGAAGTCCGTGATCGCGTCGGCCATGAGGCCGCCGAGCACCGTGTAGGCGATGACGATCGCCGTGGCGATAGCGATACCGGCGATGAGGGGCAGATCGGAAACCGCGCCCATGACCTGCCCGAAGGCGCGGATCTGCGCCGCGCCCCAGATAATGGTTCCCGGCAGGATCAGCACGATCGCCAGCCGCTCCACCGTTTGCGAATAGCGCTCGCGGAAGAAGTCGGCGAACGTCACGTACCCGCGGCGCCACAAAGGAGCGGCGATCGTCACGCCGACGATCAGCAGCGCCGCAGCGTACCCGAACGGATCGATCGTGGCGCCGATCAGTCCCTCGCTGTAGACGGTACCGGCGGTACCGACGATCGCCTCGGCCCCGAACCAGGTTGCGAACACCGAGAAGGCGGCGATGCCGAGACCCAGCTGGCGGCCGGCGTTGATGTAGTCGCGCTCGGTGAAGATGCGCCGCGACACCCACGCGCCAACCGCGAACTGCAAAAGCACGTAGGC
>CAYUBZ010000104.1:0-7606 GCA_964443205.1 uncultured Hyphomicrobium sp.
GTTTTGACGGAGTAGGTTTCCTTGTTGGCGAGGACGTCTTTGATCACGCTCTTCTCGCCGCTGCCGTAGACCGGCTCGTAGATCTGGCCCGGCTCGATCCGGCGCTCGCCGTTCACCTTTCCGTATTGCTCCTTGACCCGGTGGCAGGTGATGCAGCTCACGCCCTCGCGGGAGATTTGGCTGCGCGCCCAAAGCGGCGTTTCGCGGTGCTCCCCGAGCTGAGTGCCCACCTGCTGATGGCAGCGCACGCAGAAGGTGCCCACCGTACCTTGGGTCAGCGCCTGAAACTTCTGCTCGAACTTGTGGAACATCGGAGAGATCGACGCGTACGCATGCTGCGACGACGACCACTCCTCGTAGATCTGCTTATGGCACTCGCCGCATTGCGCAGCGGTGGGATAGAGGGAGAGGGTCTGTTCGTCGACCAGGCCGCTGTGGCCATCGGGCCTGGCGTTTGCGTCATCCGTTTTTCCGGACGCTCCTTCAGTCTTGGCTCTTCTCTCCCCGTCCTTGTTGAGAGCTTCGAGCGCGGCCTTCGCATCGGTTGCTGCGGCCGCTCCTTTATTCTCGGCGAGCCGCAACCCGGGCTGCACTTGCGCGATTGGGGTCCGCACAACCTCGCTGGATGCGGCGACAGCATCCTGGCCAAGCCATGCTATGTGAATCAGTGTGACGCTCGCGAAGCCGCAGAAAAGCAACGAAAGGCGGGATAATCGTTCCACTCATTCCCCCCTAATACATTTCAGAGTCACATCCCCATTTGCGTCGCCCCCGCCACTGTGCGCGACTATTGAGATGATGATTAGTGTGCGAAAATTGGCGGTCCTATGGCCGCGCCTATAGAGAAGCCATCACGAAAAATACGAAGCTTGAAATAACACGTGTGATCAAAACAGAACGTCCGCAATTGAGCAGAATGCATCATAGCCCTCACAACACCGTCGAGATCGCGATGGGCTGCGGCTTGCCATCTGGACTATGGCAATTTTGGGTCTTGCGGGATCAAAAACTCTTTCCGATCTTTTCACGCTTTAATCATTTTGGGAGCACAATGCATTTGAATAGTCATTAGTGGAGCAAAATGCATTTCAGGTGGCGTCGAACTGCATACGTACCGCAGCCATGTCTCAGCCATTTGCCGAATTGGTTTGTACGGAAATCGCAAAAAGGGCCAAGTGTTTGCCACCTCAAACCATCAAACAGTCATTGTCTGACCATGATGGGCGGATAGACCGTCGCCGCTAATCAAGGCGCACGAAGATCAGCGCTTTGATTTGGGATTTTCCATTGTGTCCGTATTCGGCGTCGGCCCCTCGGGGGAAAGAAGGGACGGACGCTAGAAGAAGTCGGCGTTTCTGCTGCCGTACGATGAGGGTCAGCAATTCTGAGCCGGAACGCTGGATTCCTGACTATCGCGGGAAGCGCAGCGGCGGCGGGACAGTGCGGTCGGCCGTGTAATGGGGAACTTGAAGTCCTTCCGGGATCAGGCAATGGCAAGAGCTCACCAAATTACGATCAATGGGAAAAGCTTTCTAGCGCGCCGCGGGGAGTTGCTGCTGGACGCTGCCCTGAGCAACGGTATCGACCTGCCCCATGACTGCCGCGCCGGCCACTGCGGCACCTGCTGCGTGCGGCTGGTATCCGGCGAAGTACAGGGTGGCGCCGGCTCCAAGCCGGGTATCGTTCATGCCTGTCAGTGCCGGATCGTCGGCGATGCGGTGATCGAGGGGAAGCAGCCGTCGGATGTTCGCACCGTTGAAGGCGTGCTGAGCGCATTGCGCGTCCTGTCGCCCGAGGCGATGGAAGTCGGCATCAGAACGGATCGCGCGCTGCCCTACCTTCCGGGGCAATATACGCAAGTGCGCTTCAGGGGCTATCCGAGCCGTCCCTTCAGCATTACCCATCCCTTGGAGGGCAACCCGAGCGGCCGTTCGGTCTGGTTCCATGTCCGGCGCATGAGAGATGGGCGTGTCACCTCTTCACTCGGCAAGCGCATCAAGCCGGGACATCGGGTGAAGCTGACCGGGCCCTACGGCTCGGCGCATTTCCGGCCCAACCTGAACGGTCGGATGATCCTCGTCGCCACCAACACCGGCTTTGCCCCGATTTGGTCGATCGCCGTCGCTGCGCTGCGCGAGAACCCCGAGCGCAGGATGCTGATCATCGCTGGCGGCCGCACCATCCAGTCGCTCTATATGGGCCCGGCTCTCGTGCAGCTGTCCCGCTTCCCCAATGTCCTTGTCGTGCCTGTCTGCAGCACGCCACAGACCTTGACCGCAGCGGTGAAGCTAGGCCGGCCGACAGACTATCTGCCGGGCCTGCTGCCGACCGATGTGCTCTACGCCTGCGGCGCTCCGGGGATGGTCGATTCAGTAAAATCGATCGCCATGCACATCGGCGCGGTCTGCTATGCGGATCCGTTCTTGCCGACCACCAACGACACGGCCGAGGAAAGTATTCTGACCCGCGCGATGGGGTGGCTCGCCATGCCCACCAGCCGGCAGATGACTCAGCTCGCTCTGGATCACCCCCGCAACAGGCGGGAGCAGCCGATGCAGTTATAGGATGGCTGAGGGGTGAGACGTCGTATCCGCCTCAATGCGCATAGTCTTCGGTCGATCGGGTTCGGACCCAGGGCCCTCCGGTCTTGCGTGCTTTGTCTCTGCGGCTTGCTGATGATCTTTAGCTTTGCCGCGGTCGGCACGGCTGCGTCCGATCCGGCCAAAATCGTCGGTCCGAATGCCTGTGCCGAATGTCACAAACAGGAGGTGCAAGCCTGGAAGGGCACGCATCATTTCAAGACCTTCCGTGAAATGCCGCGCAAAGCCGAGGCGAGCACAATCGGCAAAAAAGTGGGAGTGCGGCGCATCAAGTCGGGGGCGTTATGCCTGAATTGCCATTTCACGGTGCAGCAGAAGGACAGCAGGGAGAAAATAGTCGCGGGCGTCTCCTGCGAATCCTGCCACGGCGCGGGGCAGGATTGGATCAAGGTCCACAGCAGTTTCAGCGGTAAGACAGCGCTGTTCGAGAGCAAGGCGGAGGAGAAGGCGCGCTGGAAGATCTCCGAGTCCAAGGGGATGATCAGGCCGCGCTCGTTCTACCTGCTGGCGAAGAACTGCTATGGCTGCCATGTCGTGCCGGAAGAAGATCTCGTGAACAAAGGCGGCCACAAGGCCGGCAGCGCTTTCGAGTTGGTGTCCTGGTCGCAGGGCGAGGTGCGCCACAACACTTGGCATAACATGGGCAGAGACAACGTGCCGGCCAGCGCGGAGCGCAAGCGGATGCTCTATCTCGTCGGCCTCGGCGTCGAGCTTGAGACCGCGCTGCGCGGGATCAGCCATGCGAAGGTCAGATGGCTTTACGCGTTCGAAATGGCCAAGCGCGCCGACCGGGCGCGAAAGCAACTCGCCGCCGCGGCGAAAGCCGCACCCGCCGTGCCGGAAATCGCAGAGATGGTCAAACTTTCCTACTCGGCCGGGCTTAAGCTGAACAATGAGCGCCGCCTGACCGCTGCTGCCGACGGCGTCTCCAAACAGCTCATCCTCATCACCGAGAAATACAACGGCAGCACGATGGCGGGGCTCGACAACCTCATTCCCGGACCGGCCAAATACAAAGGCACACCGAGAAAACCAGACAGTTGATCCCCGGCGCGCTCGCGGCAACCCGAGGTGCTTGCCGGGGGGCAGAACCACTGCGATGGGAAATTTTTGGGGCGCTGCCGTGACACCTGACACCATCGGGGGACGCCCGGCGAGATATCTCACCAGGCTGACAGTCCAGAGCCTTCTGATCGCCGCCATTTCCGGCGGCCTGCTCTGGCTCGTCTGGATCTACGGCAATGGGCTGCGCGACCCGCGCTATCTCGACGGCTGGGCGCTGGCCTGCGGCATGGGCTTGCAGCTCTATTTCCACATCGCCATCAAGAGAGGCACGCTATCGCCGAAATCCGCCGCGAGCTGGCGGAAGATCCATATTTTTCTCGGCTACGTGCTGATCGCCGCCTTCATCTCGCATTCGGATTTCTCTCTGCCGGACACCGGCTTCGAGTGGGCGCTGTGGGCGGGCTTCGTGCTGGTGACGCTGAGCGGCATTTTCGGCGCCTATCTCGCCTGGTCGCTGAAGACCAAGCGCCGGATCGACGAGGGCCTAAGCTATGATCGCATCCCCACCCTCCGCGCCGAGCTGGCGCGGGATGTCCACGCCGCCGTCGCCGAGACCGAACCGGCCGCCGCTCAGATCGCCTTACCGGGGTTGCCCGTCTTACCCCATGACGACTGGATCATAGACCTCTACACCAACCACCTGCGGGACTATTTCCAGGGGCCGCGCAATTTTTCCGCCCATCTCATCGGCTCGCAGCGTCCGCTCAAGCGGCTGACCGAGGAGATCGACAACCTGTCACCCTACGTCAACCAGCAGAGCCGGGAGAAGCTTGCCGCCATCAAGAACCTGGTGGTCGAGAAGGACCGGCTCGATTTCGCGCGTGTCTATCTCGGGCTCACCAAGGCCTGGCTGTTCGTGCACGTGCCCGTCACCTATGCGCTGATCGTGCTGACGGTGCTGCACATCCTCGTCGTCTATGCCTTTTCATCGGGGGCCTGGTGATGTGGCGACCGGGTCGGATGGAGTCGGTTCGGCCGCCGAAGGCGGAGAGGGGGCAGGCGCCCCCTAGCTCCCGGCGCGACCGACTCGCGGTGCTGCTGGCGCTCGCGACCGTCGTCGGCCTCAGCTCGGCCTTCGTTCTCTCCAAGGGCACGCAGTTCCTGATGCCGGGACCGCTGGCGAGTGCTCATGGCGCGATCGAGAATTGCAGCGCCTGCCACACCAAGAGCGGCAGTGGTAAATTGAGCTGGATTCACGGCCTCGTCGCTGGCGATCCGCTTGCCGACAGCAAGGCCTGTCTCACCTGCCACAAAATGCCGGACACGGCCTTCAACGCGCACGGCGCTTCGGCCGAAGTGCTGAAGCGGAGCACCAAGCGGCTGACAAAAATCGCCGCGGAGACGCTTGCGCCGGGATCGGCCCGCGCGCAGAGCATCGCCTTCCCGACCCATGACTTGGTCGCACGCGGTCTTTATTGCGCGACCTGCCACCAGGAGCATCAGGGCGTCAATTTCAATCTGAACAAGATCTCCAACGAGCAATGCCGCGCCTGCCACGTCGTGAAGTTCGACAGCTTCGACGGCCATCACCCGAAATTCGAGAACTATCCGTTCAAGCGGCGCACGCGGATCATCTACGACCATGCTGGCCATTTCGGCAAACACTTCCCGGAAGTGGCTAAGAAGCATCCGGCAAGGCGCATTCCCGCTACCTGCGCGACCTGCCACAGCAGCCGTGACGACAAGCGGATCATGGCCGTGGCGCCGTTCGAGCAGACCTGCACCGCCTGCCATCTCGACCAGATCACCGGCAAGGAGCGGGCCAGCGGCCCAAAAGGCATTGCCTTCCTGACCGTGCCCGGCCTCGACCTGCAAACGCTGAAGCAGAAGAACGCCTCGATCGGCGAATGGCCGGACGCGTCCGAAGCCGAGCTCACGCCGTTCATGAAGATGATGATCAGCCGGGATGGGCGGGGCCGCGACTTGATCAAGACTGTGGACAGCCTGAACCTCCAGGATCTGAGTAATGCGCGCGACGACCAGATCAAGGCGGTGACGAGCCTGGTCTGGGAGATCAAGGGACTGTTCTATGCGCTGATCAAGGGAAAGGCGTCGGACGTGCTTGGCGACCTCAACATCGGCGGCGGGGTGAAGCTGAGCGCGAATCTCGTTGCCGATCTGACCGCGAACATACCGCGCGATGTGGTCATCGGTGCGCAACAGGAGTGGCTACCGCATCTGGCTGCGGAAATGGCCAATCGCCCGGTCCCGAGTGGTCCGGAGCAAAGCGGCTGGAGCACGACGACTACGGAATCGAAATTGGTCGGATCGGCGTCTCGCGAGGAGCCGTCTGGTGGTGACAAGGAAACGCGCTCCGCCAAGGAACTGCCCCCCGCGATGAGAGCTGGCGTCAAGGTCGCTGAGACTGCAACCCAACCTGAAGGAGCGGCTGAAGAATCCGATGCCGCAAACGCCCCGGCCGAAACCCTCTCTGCCGACGAACGCGAGGGGCCGATCAAAGGGCGTTGGAACTTGCCGAGCGGCACGCCGCGCGCAATCAAAGCTCGTACTAAGGACGCCGCGGAAGCAGACCAGCCCGCAGCAGCGGCCGGGAAAACCGATACCTTGAAGGCCAGGCCCGATCGCGACAAGGAAGCGCAGCCTCGTGCGGTCAAAGCAGGTGGCAAGGACGCCGAGCAAGCAGCTCAGCCTGAAGGAGCGGCCGGAGAAACCGATGCCGCGATGAAGTCAGATGACGGCAAGGGAACGCTCTCCGCCGACGAACAGCCTCAGAACAGGGCGGCCCAAACCGACGATTTGCTCTTCCCCACAGAGGATGAGCTAAGTGCGATCAAAGCAGGTAGCAAGATCCCCGAGAAAGCAGCCCAGCTGGGAGGAGGGGCTGGAAAAAAAGATACTGCTAAGCCCAAGTCCAATGGCGCCATGTCTGCAGATGTCGCAGCCGAGGCGGACGCAAATGCGCCTGCCGACGCCCCGGCAGTCTCCGATGCCGCTGCGGCTGAGCCGCAATTAAGGGCTGCGCCCGTGATCAGCATCGAAAGCGACGTGGACCCGGAGAGCTGGGCTGAATATGGCGGCTGGTACCGGCAGGACTACGCGATTTTCTACCGTCCCACAGGCCATAAGGACAAATTCATCTACTCTTGGCTCTTCCTGACCGGTCCCCAGGCGCCGAAAGGCGGTACGAGCCCGGCGGCGGCGGTCTTCGAGACTCTCACAGCTAAGGACGCTCAGGGGTCATGCACGAAATGCCACAGCGTTGACGATATCCAGGCCAAAGGGCGGCTCGCAAATTTCTCCCCGCCTTCGGCAAAAAGCAAAGAGGGACGCTTCACAGATTTCATCCATGAGCCGCACTTCGGCATCATGGAGAATCGCGGGTGTCTGACCTGCCATGAGCTCGCAAAGGGGCGCCCGTACCTTAAGAGCTACGAGCAGGGCAATCCGCAAAATTTCGTGTCCAATTTCGGCGCGGTGAAAAAGGATCTGTGCCAAGCCTGTCACACCAGCACAATGGCGCGACAAGACTGCCTGTTGTGCCACAAGTATCATGTGAACGGCGTGTTCACGCCGATCATAAACACGAAAATCCCAACTCAATAGCGTTTGATGGCAAGCACGCGTATGGCGTTGTTCCGGTGAAGGAAATGGGCATAGCCGAGGGCTAGCTGTTCGGCGTGCTTGGAAATCCGCTTGTTGTGGCCCAGGCCCGCCTTCTGCCAGCACGCCGTTGACGGCTGGTTCTTGAGGTAGAGCTGCCGACTGTCAGTCCCTTATCCGAGGCCAGAGGATGACCCAATACCGGAGCACCACAAGTAGGCTGGCCTAAGCAGACCCCCTGCGATTGAGTCGGCACCGACAGCGTTGCCATACACCTCAATTACCGCCATCGTTCAGAAACAGCTGGTCCGCTACCAAACGACCTGCACTGCCTCTAGCTCATCCGTCGGAGAGAGTTGCGCAGTAGAGCGTCGTTGCTT
>CAYUBZ010000105.1:0-7600 GCA_964443205.1 uncultured Hyphomicrobium sp.
CCGCGGATCTGGTAGAGCATCAACGCCGTCGCCACCGCGAGGTTGAGCGAGTCGAGTTGCCCGGCCATGGGAATCTTCACAAGCCGCGTGCAGGCCTTAACTAGCGGCTCCGACAGGCCCGGCCCCTCGCTACCCATGACCAGCAGCGCCGGCGCGCGGTAGGACGCCTTGCGAAAATCCTCTTTTCCATCGAGATGCGTGCCGACGACGTCGCCGGGCCACCCCCGGCACCACGCGAGGAAGGCCTCGCGCGTCATCTTGACGAGCGGCACCGCGAAGATGGAGCCCATGGTCGCGCGCACGCACTCGCGCGAATAGGGATCGCAGCTCGTGCCGACGAGGATGACGCCCGCCGCGCCGACCGCATCGGCGGTGCGGATGATGGTCCCCAGGTTGCCCGGATCACGCACCTCCTCCAGGGCGATCCACGTAGCCTCGCGCGCCACGCTCGCCGCATCGGGTGGTTGCGCCCAGCGCTGGCGGAAGACGGCGAGCAGACTTTGCGGGTTGTCCTTGGAGGCGAGCTTAGCCAGGACGGCTTCGGATACCTCCAGGCACTCCGCGCCCGATTTGAGCGCCCACGCCACCAAGCCCTTGGCGACCCCGCCCTCCGCCGTCCGAAAGACGAGCGTCTCCGGCGCAAAGCCATGCTCGCGCGCGGTGACGAGCAGCGACGCCCCCTCGGCCACGAACAGGCCGGTCTCCTTGCGCACCTTGCGCATCTCCAGCGCGCGGATCGCCTTGACGCGCTCGTTCTGCAGGCTGGTGATCGGCTTGGGGGAGAGCGTCATTCGGACACCCACCGCGTAAAGAGCGAGGCGGGCAGCGCGCGCGCGCCTTCGGCCTCGCGGATCGCCAGCTCGCCCGACTGGAAGCTCCCTGCCCGATCGCTGAGCACCTCCCTGCAAAGCTGATCGAAGGCGAGCGCGGACGCGCGGATCGCATAGATGGTCAGCACCAGCGCCGCCCGCGACGGCACCAGCAGCTTGGCGCAGTCGGTCAGAAGCGGCGGCAGATGCGTGAAGAGATCCCACACCTCGCCGTCGGGACCGCGCCCGAACTTCGGCGGGTCGACAAGGATCAGGTGATAGGTCTTGCCGCGGCGCACCTCGCGCTTAACGAACTTCTGCGCATCATCGAGCATCCAGCGGATCGGCGCGTCGCCGAGCGCCGACGCCGCCTGGTTCTCCTTGGCCCAGGCGATCGCCTTCTTGGAGGCATCGACGTGCGTCACCTGCGCGCCGGCTTTCGCGGCGAGCAGCGATGCCGCCCCCGTGTAGGCGAAGAGGTTCAAAACGCGCGGCGGCTCGTCCCGGATCTCGCGCAGGCGGACCAGCATCCACTCCCAGTGCGGCAGCTGCTCGGGGAACAGGCCCAAGTGGCGGAAGCTCGCTAAGCGGCAGAGCATGGTCACGTCGCGCACTTTGACGGGCCAGCTTTCTGGCACCGGCTTGTCGATGCGCCAGCGGCCCTTATCCTCGTCGTCGGCGCCGGAGAACACCGCGTGCGCCTTGTCCCAGCCGCGCTTGTCGAGCCGCGGGGTCCACAAGGCCTGCGGCTCGGGGCGGTCGACGACGACCCGGCCGAAGCGCTCGAGCTTGCGCCCCGCACCGGAGTCGAGGAGCGCGTAGTCCGCAAAACCAGGTGTCTCGAGCAGCTGCAGGCGGGGGGAAGGCGTGCGCATTGGTCATCTTCCGGGCGGGACGAGGAGGCTTCTAGCACGGAGCGGCGTGCGCGCCACTTACAGCGGCCCTCTGTCCCGTCCCCCGTGCTCGCGCTGGTGCTCGCGCGTGTAGCCCAGCAGCTCGGTGACCCCGAACAGCAACAGCATCACCCCGCAGATCACCTCGATCGAGGTGAGCACGCGCGCGGCGTTGCTCGCCGGCACGATGTCGCCGTAGCCCACCGTGCTGATGGTTGCGATGGAAAGGTGGACGGCATCGGAATAGCTGAGCGTCCGCGCTACGTTGGCAACGAGGAAGTGCGGGCCCGGCGAGTATTGCGACAGAATGCAGAAAATCGACGCAAACACGATGACCAGCAGCGAATAGAACGTCAGGAACGCGAAGGCCGGCACCGCCAGCCGCGACATGCGATGGAAGAATTCCTCAAACAGCAGTCCTGCATCCACGAGAAAGATCGCGACGCTGCGGCTGACGGCGAGCACGATCAGCCCGATGAGCGCCATCGCCAAGAGGAACGTCATGTTGCTGTCGACGAGCGACGCGTCGAACAGAGACAATACGAAAACGCCCATGCCCACCAGAAACACGGGCAGCAGCCAGAGCAGAGCCAGGTACAGCCTGCCGCCGCCGCGGAGATCCGGGTTGTCGACGACCTTGCGGACATCGGCGCGCCGCAGCCAGCAGCCGCCAAGAAAGAGGACGATGGGAAGGCTGAAGCCCAATCCCGAAACGGCGGGCCCGATGCGCCCGAACAGCTCCTCCATGAAGAAGGCGAAGATGGAGGCATAAAGCGCGATCAGGTTGGCGAAGGTCAGGGCGAAGAAGGGGGCTTCGGGAAACAGCCCGCGGATGAACGCCGTCGCTATCGCCGCAGCCACCATGATCGTGAGCAAGAGGACGAGGGCGTGGCCCGCGATGGAGATGCCCACGAGCGCGACGAGAGAGAGCGAGATAGCAAACAGCACCACCTCGCGCGTCGCCGAAAGGTATCTGCTCGAGCGCATGGGCATTGGCTCACTCCGCAGGGCTGCCATGGGTTGCCTGCCACAGGTGGCACCTTTCCACCCGTCGTGGAACCCCTGCACCGGCCCCGCAAATGCCGATCCGAACCCGCACAACGCAACGGTGTGGGGCAGCGGGCCGGAATGCACAGTTCATGGTGGGTGTGTTTGCCGGCCCAGTTGCATGCACGATCGCATCCAGGCCCGGGGCGGCTCGCCGAGGGCCCTGTCCCGCAGCGACGGCTCTAGCGCGCTGCGCGTCTTCAGCTGATCAGTTGAGGACGATGCCGGCCAGCGCCTGGCCCCCGGCGTAGCCCATGGTGGCAAAGCCCAGGCTCATCGCCGCCACCGTCAACACGGCGCCGCTGGCGACGGCCGTCGCGTCCGCACTGATGGCCCTTGATTGGAGGTCGGCATATTCAAACAGCGTCGAGCCAAACAGGAGGGCCGCCGCAATGAGCACCATCCACCAGGGCGCCCCCACGAACCCCAATCCCGTCACCGCCAGAATCACCGCGTATTGGTAGGCACCAATCGCCCGTTTTGCGCCCGATGGCAGCATTTTGGTTAGCCCCCGCAGATACCCGCAACGCTTTTTCCATTCGGTACTTCGATTCGCCCTCCGGCGTCCATGCGGCGCCCTCAGATAGCTGTGGACTGTCGAAATTGCGCCCTCGCTTTGCCAATAGCCCGGAGTCGGCCGAAGCGATTCCCTTGGGCCCAGCGGCCGCCAGGACTGTGGCAATCGCGCTTGCACCCCGAGCCGCACCGGCTATACCCAGCAGCCACAGGGCGTGGCACGTCGCTCGTCCCATCGCTCGTCCCGGGGGCATCCTTCAGCATTGGGGGAGATCGCAATGGTTTACGATGTGGTGCCGCTGAAGCCGCTTTCGCGCGCGCTTCGGCTGACGCTCCCCCTCTCCTTCATCGCCGGCATCGTCGACGTCGTGGGGTTCGTGGCGCTGTTCGGCCTCTTCACCTCGCACTTCACCGGCAACTTCGTGGTGATCGGCCAGGAACTCATCACCCACTCCCTGCGCCTCGTCGCCGAGCTGATCGCGATTCCGGTGTTCGTTCTGGTCGTGGCGTCGACGCGCCTCGTCGTCCTCTATTTTGAGCGCAGGGGCCGCTCGGGATTTCGCGCCTGTCTCGTGCTGGAGATAGCAATGCTCGTCGGCTGCATGGGCGTCGGGGTCGCAGCCTCGCCCATCACTGACCCGGTCGCCGTCGGCTCGATCGTCGCGGCGCAGTTCGGCGTCGCCGCCATGGCCATACAAAACGCCATCTGCCGCGTCATCTTTCCCGGACATCCCCCGACCACAGTGATGACCATCAACCTGACGCAGGCGTCCGTCGACCTCGTCGACATGAACCGCGGCGTCCCCGGGTTGAGCGATCAGGCACGCGAGCGCTTCGAGCACGTCGCGCCGGTGATCGGCGCGTTTTCCGTCGGCGTCATCGTCGGCGCCTATGGCTATCTCTTCGTCTCGTTCTGGTGCCTTGCGATCCCTATTGCCGGGCTTCTCGCAATCCTGGCGCTCGCGTCGGGACCAATGCCGCCTGCACACACCTGAGCGGTTCGATTTACCTGCTGCAAGATCTGGTAGCGGGACGCGCCCATCCCTACTTCGTGGGTGGACACTCCAGGCATCCGTGAGGATACGTCATGACCAGAATGACAGACTTCACCAGCCAGGACTTTATGCGTAACCCTGTCGACGCCGTCGAAAGCCTGCGCAAGCTCGGCCCCCTCGTCCAGGTTAAGTTTCCCATCATCGGCACGGTGTGGATGACGACGACGCAGGAGGCGGCCGGCCGCGTGCTGAAAGACAGCGCCAACTTCACCCTGCGCAAGGAGGGCCGCGTTGCCGGCGCCCCGTGGTGGCTGCCGCGCGTCATGCTGGCACTCGCCAACAACATGCTGACCTTCGACGAGCCGGACCACACACGGCTGCGCGGAATCGTCGACGAGGCCTTCCGCCGCCGCGCCATCCTCGACATGGCGCCGCGCATCGATGCGATCGCCGACGAGTTGGCGGCCAACCTGTTCGCCGACGGCAGCCCGGCCGATCTCGTGCAGCGCTACGCGCGCAAGCTCCCGTTGGAGGTCATCTGCGAGCTGCTCGGCCTGCCGCTCACCGACCGGGCGAAATTCATGTCCTGGGCGGACAGAGCCATCAACGTCAGCAACGCGGCGGGCTTCCTGCTCATGATCCCCGGCATCTTGTCGATAAAGCGCTATCTGGAACGGCAGATCCAGTCTGTCCGCGATCATGGCGGCGAGGGGCTGATCGCCGAGCTCGTGCGCGTCGAGGCCGACGGCGCTCCCATCAGCCGCGAGGAGATCGTGGCCATGGTGTTCCTGCTGCTGTTCGCCGGGACCGAGACGACGACGCACCTGATCAGCGGATCGGCGTTCGAGCTCTTGAAGAACCCCGAGCTGCGCCGCTGGCTGCAGGAGGACTGGAGCCGCGCCGATCTGGCGGTCGAGGAGTTTCTGCGATTCATCTCGCCGGTGCAGTTCTCCAAGCCGCGCTTCGTGCGCCACGACATCACGCTCGACGGCGTCAGCTTGAAGAAGGGCGACAAGGTCATGGCCATGATCGGCGCGGCCAACATGGACCCGGCCGCCAACGCGTGTCCCGAAAAGCTCGATCTCACCCGCAAGCCCAACCGGCACATCGCCTTCGGCACCGGCATTCATTTCTGCCTGGGCCATCAGCTCGCCCGCATCGAGGGCAAAGCCGCCATGCGCGCGTTGTTCGACCGCTGGCCGCGGCTCGCCCTCGCGGTGGAGCCTTCGCAGATCCGCTGGCGCAAACGCCCGGGCCTCAGAGCACTGGTGGAATTGCCGGTCAGGGTAGCGGCAAGCTAACGATTTTCAGCACTTCTGCCGGTGTGGACCAACGCCGCGGTTGCGTCCGCACCGGCAGCGTTCCAGCATGCGGCGTCTAAAGGATCATGAGGAGCCGTCCCTTGTGCACGACCCCGCTGCCGTTTGCCGTCGTCCTCGCCGCCCTCGCCCTGGGGGCGCTACCGGCCCACGCCAACGTGCGCGTCTGCCAAGAGCAGGCGCAGGGCTACGAGCAGATCAAGAAAAGCGCGGGGCCCATCGAGATCAACAGGGCGCTGTGGGCCGCCGCCGACAAGGGCTGTCTCGACCTCGCGCGGCGCCTCCTCGACGACGGCGCCTCGCTGGAAGCGCGTGATCGTCTGGGCCGCATGGCGCTCGCGCGTGCGGCACGCGCGGGTCACGATGACATGGTCGCGCTGTTCCTTGAGCGGGGTGCGGCCGTCAATGCCCACGATCTTCAGGGCTCGACGGCGCTGTTCCTGGCGGCCGAGGAGGACAACCGCACCATCGTGGACACCCTCATTGCGCACCACGCCGACCTCAGCCTTCCCGGCCGCACCGGCCTGACGCCGATCGCGGCGGCGGCCTACATGGGCAACGAGCCGCTGGTGCGCCTGCTGCTGCAGCACGGCGCCGATCCCAAAGCCGTCGATGCCACCGGCAAGGGCCCCATCTGCTACGCCGGCGGCCGCGGGTTCACCAACGTCGTCCGCCTCCTGCTGGAGCACGGCGTCGACGTCAACACGCGCTATGGCAACAATCTCACCGCGCTGATGTGGGCGGCGGGCCACGCCGATGCCGCGGGGACGCGCGACGTGGCCGACCTCATGACCCTGCTGATCGACCGCGGCGCTCACCTCGACGAGCAGGACAACCGCGGACGCAGCGCGCTGATGATCGCCGCCTCCCTCGGGCATGCAACCGCCGTCGATCTCCTGCTCTCCCGCGGCGCCGACAAGACCTTGCGCGATCATCAGGGAAAGACCGCCGCCGATCTCGCCTCCGACGCAACCCTGCGCGCAAAGCTCGCGGTCAACTGAGCGCTAGCGCCCGTACGTGCTGCCGAGGATCTGCAATCCCGCCAGGTACTCCGCGGCCGCCTTGAGGGCGTCGGGAGAGGCCGCGTTCATCAGGTCCGACATGCCCGGGTTGTTGCCGCGCGTGTGATCGCGAAACGCCAGCATCTGGTTTTGCAGGTACGCGCGCTGCTGACCGGCGAGCCGCGCCGTGGTTCCATCGCCCTGGTACTGGTCGAGGTGGCAGCCCCTGCAGGCAATCGAATCGATCGTCTGCAACGCGGTCTTGGCAACCTCCTTGGGCGCGGACGGCTGCTGCAGGTCGGGCCACTTCTTCTTGTTGAAGTAGGCCGCCAGCGCCTTCATGTCTTGCTTTTCGAGCGTCTCGGCAATCGGTCCCATCACATCGTTCTTGCGCGACCCCTTCTTGAAGTCGCGCAGTTGCAGATAGAGATAGCCCTCGTTCTGCCCCCAGATGATGGGCGTGGTCTTGTCGATAGGAACGCCGTTCTCTCCGTGGCAGCCCGTACAGATTTGCGCCGTCTCCTCGACACTGCCAGCGGCGTGCGCGGCGGCGCTTGCGAGAACCGAAACCGCGATCAGAACGAACCGCCTCATGGCGCCGAACTCCCGAACTCCACTCGCTCACTCCCATCATGAAAAGGACGGGGCCTGGATAAAGCCCCGTCCCTAACTTTGCGTTCCATGTCACCTAGCAGGTGACCGGCGATCAATCGACCGTAAAGGCGATAATGTTGTTACCGCGCTTGAAGTCGATCTGCGTGTTTCCGCCCGCACCGACGACAATGTATTGCTTGCCGTCGACCGAGTAGGACGCCGGCGGCGCATTGACGCCGGCTCCGGCGAAGAACGACCAAAGCACGTCGCCGTTCTCCGCGTTATAGGCGCGGAACCAGCCGTCGCCCTCACCGGTGAACATAAGACCGCCGGCGGTGGTCAACGCGCCGCCCATCATCGGCAGCGGCGTCTTCTTCTGCCACTTGATCTTGCCGGTGTTGTAGTCGACGGCGGTGACGTTGCCGA
>CAYUBZ010000106.1:0-7569 GCA_964443205.1 uncultured Hyphomicrobium sp.
CATGAAACGAATGGATGCCAATCGGGGCCTGGAAGCCATCACGCTGCTGGGGGGCGGCCCATACAAGGGCGCGCTCGTTGCCATTGCGGAGCGACTGCAGGATGGCTCGGGCAACCACACCGGCTGGCTATGGGTCAAAGGCAAGCCGCGCACGTTTCATATCCGCGATGGCGACGGCTACGACGTCACCGATGCGGCGGCGCTGCCCGATGGCAGCCTGCTCGTGCTCGAGCGCCGCTTCCGCTGGAACGAGGGTGTCAAGCTCCGCTTGCGGCTCATCAGGCGGGACGAATTGCGCCCAGGCGCGCTCATCCACGGTGAGACGCTGCTCGACGCGGGCATGAACCAAGAGATCGACAACATGGAAGGGCTGGCCGTCCACGCCGGAGCCGCCGGCGCGATCATCGTCACCATGATCTCGGATGACAATTTCAACCACGGGCTGCAACGGACGGTTCTGCTGCAGTTTGCCCTCGACGCCGTCGATCTCGCCAGCGCGGGACCGCGCCCGTAGCGCGGCGCGTGTCGGGGAAAGACATCCGTTAGAGGCGTGGTCTCAAGCCGCCGCAGCGGGGCCTGCGGCTTTCACGGTCTTCTTGAGCTCGCGCTTCAGCTTGAGGCACCGCTCGGAGAGCTCCTCGTCGGCGGCTTTGAGCAGGAAGGCGTCGAGGCCGCCGCGATGCTCGACCGACTTCAAGGCGTGCGCGCTGACGCGCAGGCGCACCTTGCGGCCGAGCGCGTCGCTCATCAGCGTCACGTCGCAAAGATTGGGACGGAATTTCCGCTTCGACTTGTTCTCGGCGTGGCTTCTCAGCTGCCCGGAAAGGGGCAGTTTGCCGGTCAGCTCGCAGCGCCTCGTCATCTCAAGCTCCTTCGCCACCGCTCCCAAGCCGTGGCCTGCGTACAGAGTTCTCAGGAAAGGAATGTCCCCGCCAGCCGAGCCGGCGGAGACTGGCGCTGTCTATGCCCGAGGCCCCGAGCGGCGTCAAGGCGCTGCTGCACAAAACAAATGGCTGCCGGCGCACGCCGGCGGTAAGCTTTGAGTTTCCCCTTTGAAACGTCTACGATGGCAGCATGTTGAGGCGGCTGCGGGTCACATATTTGACGTAAAACCTGACTACCGCGGGAGATGCGTGCGGTGGCCGCGGGGGCATGGAATCTGATGATGTACCGGGTTCGGCTGGGTGCATATCGCGCGCTTCGTGCAGCGCTTCTGTGGACGCTCGTGTTGCTTCCCTTCGGGGCGCTGTCCGGGTCGGCCGTCCTTGCCGGCCCCGCCCCCTTGCCGTCCAAAGTGAGCGCGCTCTATCGGGTCAGCTTCGGACTCCTGGGTGAAATTGGGTACTTTCGCTTCAAATCGGTCATCGATGGCAAGGCGTACATCTTGGCTGCCGAAGCCAAGATCGATACCGCCGTATTCGATTATTCAGGGGTGATGTCGAGCACCGGGGCGGTGCTTTCGGCCGTCACCAAGCCGCTTGGCTACAAGTTTCGCTATAAACAAAAAGCAATATTGGGAAAGAAGAAGGTCAAATCCCTCGACATTGCGTTCAAGAACTCGAGCGTGACAGATGTGACGTTCGTTCCTCCGGAGGATCGCGAAAAAGATAAAATCGTGCCGGTCACGTCGGAACAGCTGAAGAATGTGCTCGACCCTTTGAGTGGCGTGATGGCGCTGTCCTTGGGCAACATTGACAAACCGTGCGACCAAACGCTGCCTATCTTCGACGGAAAAGAACGCTTCAATCTCGTGTTCGCGCCGACGGGGCGCTCTGTCGGCGCTGCGGCCGATCAGGTCTGCCGGGTTCGGCTCGTTCCCATTTCCGGTCACAAGAAGGGGGAGGGCGCCAGTTCGGTCATCAGTGGCAATATCGAGGTCATTATGCGCCGTGTGCGGAAGGCGAACATTTTGATCCCCTATCGTGTTACGGTGCCAACCATCATTGGCGATGCGGTGCTGGCATCGGAGCAGGTCGACATTACGATGCCTGATCGGCAACGGTTCGCGTTGAGGCACTGAAGCGGGGGATCGCAAACGCAAGATCCTGTCACGGCTCATCCAAGAGGGCATATGCATTGGCGCCAATCGTCTCCGCGTGAAGGCGATGGCGGTGCGCAAGAGTTCCTTCAAAAGCGCGTCACCAGCAATGAAGCCCTTGATCTCGGCTGGGGCCTCTGCAATGCCAATGCGCGAGTGAGATTGAGGAGGCCTTTTGCAAATGGGCAGCGACCTCGAGGTCCGTATCCGCCATGTGACGGCGGTGCTCGGGCCCACCAATACCGGCAAGACGCACCTCGCCATCGAACGCATGATCGGCCACGAGAGCGGCATGATCGGTCTGCCGCTGCGTCTGCTCGCGCGCGAGGTCTATGACAAGATCGCCACCCGCTTGGGCGCCGACAGCGTCGCGCTGATCACCGGCGAGGAGAAGATCAAGCCGGAGCGCGCGCGCTATTGGGTCTGCACCGTGGAGGCCATGCCGCGCGACGTCGACGTCGATTTCCTGGCCATCGACGAGGTGCAGCTCGCCGGTGATCCCGAGCGCGGTCACGTCTTCACCGATCGCCTGCTGCACGCGCGGGGCCGTTCGGAAACCCTGCTGTTGGGCGCGCAGACCATGCGCGAGGCGATCAGCGATCTGGTGCCCGGCGCCAACTTCATTTCGCGTCCACGCCTCTCCAAGCTCGCCTACGCAGGACAGAAGAAGATCACCCGCCTGCCGCAACGTTCGGCCGTCGTGGCGTTCTCGGCGGCCGAGGTCTATTCGATTGCGGAGCTGATCCGCCGCCAGCGCGGCGGCGCGGCGGTCGTCCTCGGGGCACTTTCGCCGCGGACGCGCAACGCCCAGGTCGCGCTTTATCAATCCGGCGACGTCGACTTTCTGGTAGCGACGGACGCCATCGGCATGGGGCTCAATCTCGACGTGGATCACGTCGCCTTCTCGGCGGCGCGCAAGTTCGACGGCCAAAGCTTCCGCAACCTGACGCCGGCCGAGCTGAGCCAGATCGCCGGCCGCGCCGGACGGCACATGAATGACGGCACGTTCGGGGTCACCGGCTCGGCCGAACCGTTCGACTCAGACACGGTGGAGCGGCTCGAGACGCACAACTTCGAGCCCGTGCGCGTCCTGCAGTGGCGCAACCGCGGCCTTGATTTTTCGACGCTGGAAGGTCTCAAGAACTCGCTGCGCGAGACCCCGCGCATCCAGCGTCTCACGCGCGCGCGCGCATCCGACGATGTGGTCGCGCTCGAGACCGTGAGCGCGGACAAAGAGATCGCCGGCTTTGCTTGCGCGCCAGCGGCGGTCGCCAGGCTGTGGGACGTCTGCCAGGTGCCGGACTATCGCAAGATCTCGGGCCAGAATCACGCCGAGCTCGTGGCGACCATCTACAAGTTCCTGATGGGCCCGGAGGGGCGCATTCCCGAGGACTGGTTCTCCAAGCAGGTCGCCTACGCCGACCGCACGGACGGGGACATCGACACGCTCGCAAACCGCATCGCCCACATCAGGACGTGGACGTTCGTGTCGAACCGCGCCGACTGGCTCAAGGATCCCGAGCATTGGCAAGAGCGCACACGCCAGATCGAGGACAGGCTATCGGATGCGTTGCACGAGTGCCTGACGCAGCGCTTCGTGGATGCGCGCACGAGCGCCTTGATGAAGGGGATGCGCGACAAGGACGAGCTCCACGCCGAGATCGCGGAGGACGGGGCCGTCCACGTCGAGAAGCATTTCGTCGGCAGGCTTAGCGGCTTTCGCTTCTCGCCTGACACGGGCGGCGAGGGAATCCACGGCAAGGCGACGCGCAACGCGGCCGCGCAAGTTCTGGCCAGGGAGCTGTCGATGCGCGCACGCCGCGTCGCCGCCGCCCAACCCGATGCTTTTCGGGTGACGCAACGCGGGCGGGTATTGTGGAAGGACGAGGAGATCGCTCAGCTCGAAGGGACCGAGGATCCGCTCAAGCCTTCGGTGACGCTCCTCATCGACGAGCACCTGTCGGCGCCGGACCGGGAAAAGGTCCAAGCGCGGCTCGATGGCTGGGTGTCGCAAACAATCGCCGACAAGCTCAAACCCCTGGTCGATGCGGGAAAGGCGGAGGACGTCTCGGGCCTTGCCCGCGGCATCGCGTTCCGTTTGAAGGAGAATTTCGGCATTCTCAAGCGCGACACCGTCGCCCATGAGATCAAGTCGCTCGATCAGACGGCGCGCGCGCAGCTGAGGAAGTACGGCGTCCGCTTCGGCGCCTTCAACATCTACTTTCCCGTTCTGCTGAAACCCGCCGCGGCCGAACTGGCCTTGACCCTCTGGTCGCTAAAGCAAGCCGGCTCAGGCGGGCTGTCGCTTGACACCTTGCCCGAGCCGCCGCGCGCGGGCCTCACCTCGTTCGTTCCCGATCCAGCGGCGCCCGAGGTCTTCTATCGCGCATATGGCTACCATGTGTGCGGGCCGCGCGCCGTGCGTATCGACATACTCGAGCGCCTGGCCGATCTCATTCGGCCGCTGCTGGCATGGCGTTCGGGACCTGACGGTGCGGCTATGCCGCCCAAAGGCGCGACGGGCGACGGCGCCTTCACGGTCACGCCCGAGATGATGTCGCTGCTCGGCTGCTCGCCCGACGAGTTGAGCGGCGTTCTCAAGGCACTGGGTTTTCGTCAGGACCGGCGCCCGGTCAAGACGGATCGGACGTCGCCCGGTGCCGCCGAAACGCCCGAGCCCGGGCCTGCGGACAAGCAAGAGGCGCCCGCGGATGCAACGGAAGCGGCGCCTGAAGGCGCAGCGGTTGCGGCCGCCGCCGCGATCGCCACTGTTGAGCAGCCGGCACCGGCAGACGCCACGGCGCAGCCCAAGGAGCCGGAATTCGAGGAGATCTGGCGCCCACATCGCCACGCCCGCGGAGAGCACCGCAAGGACGCCAGGGCCAGGCCACGCCGCCGCCCGGACCAGGGCGCTGCGCCAACGCAAACCGCCGAACCGGCGGAAGCTCGCAACGCGGCGCCGGCGCCACGCGCCAATGGCTATGCCGCGAAACCCGCAAGCGCGCCGCGCGGCAAAGGGCACGCCGAACGCCGCAAGGAGTCCTCCGAACGGGGCCGTGACTCCCACCCCCGCCGCGCCAAGGGCCCCGACAAGCGCCGGCAGGAAGAGCGCCGAAAACCCGAAATCCACACTGCTGCTCCGCCCCGAAAGATGGGGATTGAGCCGGATTCGCCCTTCGCGGCTCTGGGCGCGCTGCGCGAGGAGCTCGTCAAGCGGGGCAAGGAGAGCAGCTCTACATGAGCCGGGGCGAGGATGGGCAAAGGGAGGCTTGCACCACCCAACGCGTCGACAAGTGGCTGTGGTTTGCGCGGCTCACCAAAACACGCACTTTGGCGAGCGAATTGGTCCTTGGCGGCAAAGTCCGGCTGAACCGCGTGCGCTTGGAAAAACCCAGTCAGACCGTCCGGGTCGACGACGTGCTGACCGTGGTTCTGAGCCGCCGCGTGCGACTCTTCAAGGTGTTGAGGCTCGGAGTGCGGCGGGGTCCATCTGCCACGGCCCGCATGCTTTATGAGGAATTGACAGCCCGACCCGATCCGCTCAAACCTCTTGCGCAATCGTCGTCACAATTCCCCAGCTGGCAAGACAACGAGGTTCGCCCTGGGCAGCGCGTGCCAGGCAGCGGTCGGCCGACCAAGAAAGAGCGTCGCGAGACTGATCAGCTGAGTGGCAAAACCCGTTAGGGCCCGTTGGCTCAACTTTGCCCGTGTGCTCGTTTGCCGATAAAGGGCTCCTCAACGGACGCAGCCTCGCCCATATCGGCGTCAACGAGAAAGCAAGTCGGACCTGATCCATGACCTACATCGTCAATGAGAAATGCATAAAGTGTAAGTACACCGATTGCGTCGAGGTCTGTCCGGTCGATTGCTTCTATGAGGGCGAGAACATGCTCGTCATTCATCCCGACGAGTGCATCGACTGCGGCGTGTGCGAGCCAGAGTGTCCCGTGGACGCCATAAAGCCCGATACCGAGCCAGGGTTGGAGAAGTGGCTCGAGCTCAACCGGAAGTATTCCGAGACCTGGCCCAATATCACGTCCAAGAAGGACGCGCCGGCGGACGCCGATCAGTACAAGGACGAGGACGGCAAGTTCGCGAAGTATTTCTCCGCCGAGCCCGGCGAGGGCGACTAGGGCCCGCCCGAGCGCGGCTTAGTCCGATTGCGGCAAAATGCGCCTCCACCTCCGAGAATGCCTACGATTCAGGCCCGGCCGTTAAGTGCCCCCACATCCTGTGGGGTGCTCGGCCTTCATTTTCGATGAAGTTTGTGTTACGGTGCTCCTAGTTGACGGAGAGAAGTGATAACAAAACCGGAACAGGAGCGAACAAAGAGTATCCGCTGCCCTGCGATGAGTAATGATCGGGCCGCCTGCGGGCCGAAGAAGAGCGGTTTTGAATTAGCCCAAAGCACCCCCTTGGATCTGGTTCAGCCCCCGACTGACCGAAGATCCGGGAAGCAGGTCTCTGGAGCGGCGGTCCACGTGCCGACGCCCTGGGGTTGTGCGTGAACGCTTCGAATGGGCGACCTCCAGTATACCTCGACGAGAAAGTGAGACGACCCCTATGGCTCAAAAGAAAAAGGCACACACCGCCGCTCGCTCCGCCGGTGCCGTCGGCAAGAAACCTGCCAAGAAGGCGGCCGCCGCAGCAGCAAAGAAGTCGAGTCGCTCACTGTCGAAATCCAAGCCCCCCGCGCGCAAGGCCGTTGCCAAGGCACACGTCTCGGCGAAGGGCAAGAAGCTCGTCGCCAAGACAGCAGGAACCGCCGCCGCCGTCAAGTCGCCCAGCAAGACGGCGCGACCCGCCGCTTCTGCGAAGGTGTCCTTGAAGTCTCAGGTGAAAGCCCACGTCGCCGCCAAGGCGACGCAGCGGCAGGGAACAGCGGCAGCGATCCGTGCGGTTGCGGCGGCGATGAAGCCGGCTGGCCAGAAAATCACCGCGCCCGTCGCTCCGGCGACGCCCAAGTCGGTCGCCGAGAAGGCCGCTGCGGCTCGCCACCTCGCGAATGCCCAGAAGAAGCCGGTCAACCAACGCCACGGCTTCCGCGCCAACGAGTACATCGTCTATCCGGCGCACGGCGTCGGGCGCATCGTCGGCATCGAGGAGCAGGAGATCGCCGGCATGGCGCTCGAGCTGTTCGTGATCAACTTCGACAAGGAGAAGCTGACGCTGCGCGTACCCACGGGCAAGCTGCAAAGCGTCGGCATGCGCAAGCTCTCCGACGAGGCCGTGGTCAAGAAGGCGATGGAGACCTTGAAAGGTCGTGCGCGCGTTAAGCGCACGATGTGGAGTCGCCGTGCTCAGGAGTACGTTGCGAAGATCAACTCGGGCGATCTGGGCTCTATTGCCGAGGTCGTGCGCGATCTTTACCGCTCCGAGGCCCAGCCCGAGCAGTCCTATTCCGAGCGCCAGCTTTACGAGGATGCGCTCGATCGGATGGCACGCGAGATCGCGGCGGTCGAGAAGCTCGACGAGCGTGGCGCGGTGCAGCGCATCACCGAGGTTCTCTCCAAGAGCGCTCGCGGACGCCG
>CAYUBZ010000107.1:0-4362 GCA_964443205.1 uncultured Hyphomicrobium sp.
GCATGTGCCAACCCTGCTTCAATGAGGCGCAATAAGTCTTTGCGCTTGCTTGGGTTTGGTCATGAGCACAGACGTGCTTGAGCAACTTGCGGCAACGATCCGCGCCCGCCGCGCGGCCGCCCCGGACAGCTCCTACAGCCGGCAACTGCTCGACGCCGGGCCGGCCGCCTGCGCCAAGAAGCTCGGCGAGGAGGCGATCGAGACCGTGATCGCCGGAACGGCTGACAGCGACGAGGCGCTCCGCCAGGAAGCCGCCGATCTGCTCTATCATCTGCTGGTGCTCTTGGAGTGCCGCGGCGTGGCGATCTCCGATGTGCTGGAGGTCCTGGAGAAGCGCAGCGGCGTGTCCGGGCTGAAAGAGAAGGCCGATCGCGCCAAGCGCTGATAGACTTGGCTGATCAGCTCCCGGGGCGCCCTCCAACGCGATGTCCTATCCCGCAAACCTGCAGTTCTCTCCCTACCGCGTGTTCACGCGCGAGGAGTGGGCGCGGCTGCGCGCCGACACGCCCATGACGCTGCGCGAGGACGAGCTGGAGCAGCTCTCCGGCCTCATCGAGGAGCTGTCGGTGCAGGAGGTCGAGGAGATCTACTTGCCCATGTCGCGCCTGCTCAACCTTTACGTGGCGGCCGCCCAGCAGCTGCACTCGGTGTCGTCCAAGTTCCTGGGCCACAGCGACGGCAAAGTGCCGTTCATTCTGGGTGTCGGCGGATCGGTCGCCGTGGGAAAAAGCACGACGGCGCGTGTCTTGAAGGCGCTGCTCGCGCGCTGGCCGGATCATCCGCGCGTCGATCAAATCACCACCGACGGCTTCCTGCTGCCCAACGCCGAGCTCGAGCGCCGCCAGCTCATGGACCGCAAGGGGTTTCCCGAGAGCTTCGACACCGCGCGCCTTCTGAACTTTCTCGCCGACGTCAAGTCGGGCGTCGCCCGCGTCGAGGCGCCGGTCTACTCGCACTTCCACTACGACATTCTGCCCGACCAGAAGACGGTCATCGAGTCGCCCGACATCCTCATCGTCGAGGGCTTGAACGTGCTGCAGCCGGCCCGCATGCCGCGCGGCGGCGAAGCCATCCCATTCGTGTCCGACTTCTTCGACTTCTCGATCTATCTCGATGCCGAGCCTGAGATCATCCAGGACTGGTACGTCGCGCGCTTCATGCGTCTGCGCAACACCGCCTTCCGCGATCCCGGCGCCTACTTCCACCAATTCGCGCTTCTTGGCGCCGACGAGGCGCAAGCGCGCGGGCTCGAGATCTGGCGCACCATCAATCTCAAGAACCTGGAGGAGAACATCCTGCCGACGCGGCAGCGGGCGCGCCTGATCTTGCGGAAAGAGGCCGACCACCACGTGGAGTCGGTGGCGCTGCGCAAGCTCTAATGTGCTTCCGGAAAAGTGGAGGCCGGTTTTCCGATGAGAAGCACGATCGAACAGAGCACAAAAAAAGGGCCGCCTGGGGAGGCGGCCCATCAAGTGACGCGCTCTAGATTCGTCGTTCTTACGTGTTGGATTTTTTCAATGAAGACGGTGCGGGCGGCGCACGTTGCGGGTGTAGACGGCAACAGCTACGGCGTTGACGACGAGCTGTCCTCGCAACGCCAGTGAGACCGCCGGCAGGCCGAGCCAGAACTGCGCAAGCGCCGATTGACTCTCGACGGCGGTGTTGAGGGTGCAAAGCCCTAGATCGCACCAGACGGCGAAGTATGTGCCGGACGCTGTGGCGGGAGGCGACTCCATCGCACGCGGCGCGGCCGGCATCGTGGGCGCGCTCGGACGATCGACGTCCGGCGCAGGCGTGTTCTCGTTTGAGATGACGCGCGAGCGGCGTGCACCGTTGCGGCGCGTCGCGCGGCTGGCGTCCGCCATCAGCTTGGCTTGCTCGATGCGGAACTTGTCCCGGAGGCGGCGGATGGCGGAGGGGTCCTCCACTCCCAGCGAGCGGATTGCGGTGGTGGGCTTCAGCTTGGGGTTGGCGGCGAGCAGCGCGGCAATGCTCTCGAGCCGCTGGCGGTCGTCTAGTCCGCTTCCCTTGGGTCGCCCGTAACGCACGTTCGCTGTCGGCATATAATATCGTCCCGTGCCCTCGAATCGTTGGTTTCCGATTTTGTTGAAGGAGCGGGGACTTACCAGGGAGAATAAATGTCTTGTAGAAGCTAGTTGGTGCAATCCGCAGTTATTGTGGCTGAAATACATACGAAAGATTGTATGGCGCACATATGGCGCACTGGGCGGATGCGCCCGCCGGGGTCAGCGCAGCAAGCCTTCCTTGCGCGCGAGCTCGACGAGCGGACGCTCGGGCCGCGCCCCGATGTGGCTGATCACCTCGGCGGCGGCGAGGCTGCCGAGCCGGCCGCAATCGGCAAGGGAAAGCTGGCGCGTGAGGCCGTAGAGAAAGCCTGCGGCGTAGAGATCGCCCGCACCGGTGACGTCGACCACCTGGGCGACGGGCTTCGGCCGCACGTCGATCGTTGCGGTCGGCGTGACGATCACCGAGCCCTGTGCGGAGCGCGTCAGCACGGCGATGTCGCATGCCCCGCGCACGGCCGCCACCGCCTCTTTGAAAGTGTTCACCTCGTAGAGCGCGGTGATCTCCGTCTCGTTGGCGAACAGGATGTCGACGCCTTCGTGCACGAGCTTGCGGAAGTCGTCGCGGTGGCGATCGACGCAGAAGGCGTCCGACAGCGTCAGCGCGGTCTTGCGGCCGGCCTCGGCGGCAAGGGCAGCGGCCGTGTGAAAGGCCTGCTTGGCCTCGGGCTTGTCGAACAGGTAGCCTTCCAGATAGGTGACCTTGGCCGCCATGATCAGCTCAGCGTCGACCTCAGCCGTGCCGAGCTCGGTGCTGGCACCGAGAAAGGTGTTCATGGTGCGCTCGCCGTCGGGCGTGACTAAGATCAGACACAGAGCCGTCGGTGCGCCGCTCTTGGCGGGGGCCGTGTCGTAGGTGACGCCGACGGCGCGGATGTCGTGTTCAAACACCTTGCCGAACTGATCGTCGGCCACGCGGCCGATGAAGGCGCCGCTGCCGCCGAAGGAGGCAAAGCCGGCGATGGTGTTGGCCGCCGAGCCGCCCGAGCGTTCGATGCCGGGGCCCATGGCGGCATAGAGCGCGTCGGCTTGCCCGGCATCGATCAAGTGCATGCGGCCCTTGTCGAGATCGTGTTTGGAGAGGAAGGCTTCGTCGCAGCGTCCGATGATGTCGACGATGGCGTTGCCGATGCCGACGACATCGTAGCGGGTGTCTGCCATGGATCTCCCCTTCGGGCTTCTCGGAAGGCGCGCACTATAGGCGGCGCGCACCGAGGGGCAAGTTGGCTGTGGAATTTCGTTGCTTGGCGCCGTTTATGGCCGAGCGGCGGCCGCTAGTCCCATCAGCAGCTCTTCGGCGATCGCTTCTTCAAGAGGGCCGGACAAACGGGCTGCCTTTGCCGCACGCGCCACGTGCGTCAGCGCTTGCCCCAGCCGCGCCGTTGTCCAGGTGCGGCACTGCAGGCCGAGCGCGTCCTTCTGCTTGAAATGCACCGGCGGCCGCAGTTGGCGGATGGCGTCGTCGAACGAGCGTCCGGAATCGATGTCGGAGCGGATGCGATGCAGCCGTTGAAAGTAGCGCTGCGTCGCGGCGATGATCGCTTGCGGGCTTTCGCCGGAGGCGATGGCGCGTGCGAACTCGGCCACGGCCCGGGCGGAGTCGCCGGCGGCCGCAGCGCTCAAGATCCTGTCGATGGTGAGCTCGGAGGCATCGCCGACGATGGCCTCGACGTCGGCTGCATCGATCTCCGTCTTGCCGGCGGCGTAGAGCGCCAGCTTCTCGATCTCGCCGCGCGACAGCGCCCGATCCGCTCCGACGCGGGCCACCAGGAGATCGCGCGCGTCGGGCGCGATCTTGAGGCCGTGGCTTTTCAGCGTCTCGCGCACCAGCGTCTCCAGGTCGTGCACCTCGTCGGGAAAGCAGGCGACGGCCGCCGCCTTGGGGGACTTCTCGAAGAGCGCGCGCAGCTGGTCGTTGGGACGCAGATTGCCGGCTTCGACGATGAGCGTTGCGGCGAGACTGTCGCCGCCGATCAGCGGCTGCAGAGCCGCCGCATTCACGCGGCGTCCGGCGATGGTGCGCACGATCTTGGAGCCGCCGAACATCGGCATCGTCTGCAGCTCGATGGCGAGACGGTCGGACTCGGTGTCGAGGTCGGCATCGTCGAGACGGATGATCTCGCCTGGCGGATCCTCACGTGCGGCGATGAGGGTCGCGAGCTTGGCCGCGCGCTCGGCGACGAGCCCGGCGTCCGTTCCATAGAACAGAATGGCCGCGGCGCGCGGGCCCGGCGGCTTCAGGAACGATTCGGCTTGATGGGCCTTTACGGCGACCATG